>PBFJ01000037.1 GCA_002718715.1 bacterium | reverse complement strand
TAATCCTAAAAAATCTTGGATTGTATTTATTTGTTTATCTTTTATTCCATTTGTTTTTATTGTTTTTCCTTTAATTCTTTCCCAGATATCTTCCGCGCTTCCGCTTAATTCTATTTCTTCTTCTATATTTTCTTTTTTTATTTCTAAATAAGTTTCGTATTGATCTCTTGCTTTTTCTCCTAATTCTCCTTTTAATACTTGTTTTTTCAACTTTTCTCTTGCAGATTCGACTCTTAATTTGTTTGCTTTTCTTTCTTGTTGATATTTACTTTGACCTTTGATTTTTTCATCCTGTTTTAATCCCAAAATTGCATTTAATATATCTCTTATTGAACTTATTCCTATTTTTCCTCTGATTATTACTGTATATGGTAATTCTATAAAATCTTGGATGGTTTCTATTTCTCTGTTTTTCTTCTTCGGTGTTTTTATTGTTTTTCCTTTAATACTTTCCCAAATTTCCTTTACGCTTCTTTTTAAGTCAATTTTATCACATGCGTTTATGGTGTATTGGTTTATTTTCCTTATATATAGCTCTTCTAGATCTTCTTTGGATGTATATATATTTGCAAATGCTTCAAATTCTTGGACTTCGTCCATTGTTTTCTTGTTTGAGTTTTCTAGCATTGCTATTAGTAATGCTAATTGTGTTTCTGCATCTTCCATAGATTCTACTTTTTTTATTCTTGCTGCTTGTCCATATTGATCATTTAACACTAGCAATATTCCTGTTTCTTTTACTATAGAATAATAAGCAAAATATTTATGATTTAAATGTTTCTGCTCGATTCTTTCTGTTAGCACTATTAATTGACTCTGCTCTACTTTGAAATGATTTAGAAGTACGTTTTGAATTGCTTCTTGCTTTTCAATTGATTCCTTATTGTTTTGTATTATACTTAGACCTCCTTCTATACTGGATTCTGTACTTTGGATTCTTTGAAAATTGTATCCTGGTAAGGCAGTGGTCTCTATTTCTGTTGCTACTATTTCACTTATCCTAAGTACTTTTTTTTCTGTGCTTTCAGGTTTTATTATTAAGTCTTTAATTTCTTGTTCTGTTTTTATCTTTTCTTCTTTTGTTTGTTGACTTTTAAGTTTTTCAGTCAACTGTACTATTTGTTCAAGGCTGATCTTTTGCTCTTCTTTTAATATATCCTTAAAAGATAGTTGAAATTTATTTTTTTGAATCATAATATTTTTTACATAAGATGTTATTATATATAGATTTGTAATATTGTCAATTAGTATTTACTTTGCTTTGAAAAACTCCCCTGTGATTGGGGAGTTTGATTTTATATTTCTTGAATTTCTTGACTGATTTCATTCTGAATGTTTTCGGATTCTATTATTTTTTGAATGTCTCTTTGTGCTTCTTCTCCTAATTCTCCTGCTAATGCTTTATCTTTAAGTAAAATTCTTGCATTTTCTACTCTTTTTTTGTTTGCTTCTGAATTTCTCCCGCCTGTGTGCGATGTAATTTTTTCATCTCCCTCTAGTTGGAACATTGCGTTTATTATGTCTCTGACAGGTTTAGTTCTGATTTTTCCCATAGCGATTGCTGAAAATGTTAAGTTCAAAAAGTCTTGGATTGTGTTGATTGATTTATTAGAACTAGTTCCTATTGTTTTTATTGTTTGTCCTTTTATTTTCAACCAGATATCCTCTGCACTTCTGCTTAAATCTATTTTATCTTCTAGGTATGCTTCGTATTCTTGTTTAGCTTTTTCTCCAAGTTTTCCGTCTTCTGCTAGCTTTTTGATTACTTCTTTTGCATTTTCTATTCTTGATCTGTTTGCTAAACCTTTTTCTTTTTTTCCTACCTGCGTTGTGATTTTTTTCTCCCCTTCTAATCCCAGCATTGAATTTATTATTTCTCTTACTGGTATTTTTCCCATATTCCCTCTTAGGATTGCTGTAATTGGTAAATTTATAAAGTTTTGGATTGTTTTGATTTCTATTTCTTTTCCCTCATAGTCAATCGTTGCTGGTAATTTTATTCTTTCCCAGATTTCTTCTGCGCTTCCTGTTAAATTTATTTCATTAATTTCTTCTAAGTAGGCTTCGTATTCTTGTTTAGCTTTCTCTCCTAAACCTTCATTTAATACTAGTTTCTTCAATGATTCTTTTGCTAATTCTACTCTCTCCTTATTTGCTTTGTGTTTTGGACCACAATGGTGACTAGAGATTTTTTCATCTTCTTCTAGTTCCAACATTGCGTTTATTATGCCTCTTACTGGTGTGCTTCCAATTTTTCCATTAATGATTGATGTAATATGTAATTCTAAGAAATTCTGGATTGTTTCGATTTCTATTTCTTGTCCCTCATAAGTAATTTTTACTGGTAATTCTATTCTTTCCCAGATTTCTTCTGCTCTTCCGCTTAAATCTATTTCATTAATTTGTTCTAAGTAGGCTTCGTATTCTTGTTTAGCTTTCTCCCCTAAACCTCCATCTAATACTAGTTTCTTCAATAATTCTTTTGCTGATTCTAATCTTTGCTTATTTGCTAAGTCTTTTGTTTTGTTACTATTTTTACCTGATATCTTTTTGTCATTTTCTAATCCTAGCATTGCGTTTATTATGTCTCTTACATAAGTACTTCCGATTCTTCCTAAAATGGTTGCTGTAATTGGTAAATTTATAAAGTCTACGATTGTATTTATTTCTTTATCAATTTGTGTTTTCATAATTATTGTAGCTGGTAAATCTATTCTTTCCCAGATTTCTTCTGCTCTTCCGCTTAAATCTATTTCACGATTCGAATCTAAGGTTAATTGGATGCTGTTTATTGTTGATGCTGTAATTGTACTACCTGCTATTATTGCAGAACTCGCTGTTCCTGGATTGCTTGGGTTGCTTGGATTTGTTGCATAACCCTGGTTGAATCTTGTTATTTCTTCTTCGATTTTTCTTATATAAAGTTCGATCAGTTCTTGATAATCATTGTATGTATTTCTGATTGCTCGAAATCCAAACCTATCCATCTCTAATTTATTTTGATTTACCATTGTTGTGTGAAGTAGTTGAATTGCTAAATTTGCTCTATCAATTTTATCAACTGCTAATATTCTTGTTGCTTGTGCATACTGATTATTTATGGCAATACAAATCCCAACACCTCTAATTGTTGCATAGTATCCATTGTATCTTTCCCTTAGGTGTATTTGTGGATGTGATTCAGATATTTTTTCGAATCTTACATTGAAGTGTGTAGTAAATACATCCTCTAGAGCTCTTTCTTTATCTGCAGACCTTGGAAGTGGTACGTTCTCATTTTCTTGATCTTCTTCAGTATTGGAATATCCAGTGAAGTTTGGTCCTATGTATCCTGGGGTTGCTATACCTTCATTAATTAATTGTGTAGGTGTAGGTGTAGGTACAGGTGCCGTTACTTGTGAAGTTGCATTTGATAATTGATCTTCTAGTTGATGTAATTGATCTTCAGATAAATCATTAATGTTTCCTTCTGCTATCTGAAGTAATTTATTTAATGTATTTTGGGATATTACTTCTCCCAATTGTATTTTTAAGCTCATTTGTTAAAATGTTATTTTTTTAACCATAAAGCTTTAACTAGATTTGTCAAGTAATTTACATTAACACTTGTATCAATTTAAAAAACTCCTCTTGGGGAGTTTAGTTTTAGATTTTTTCAATAAAATTCTTAAAGGAAAATGATTTTTCTGTATATAGATAACCTTCAATTCCTACTTTTTTTGCACTATCTAGATTTTCTTGTTTGTGATCTAAATAGTAACAATCTTCAGGTTTTAGATTTTTTGAATTTAGTAAATTTTTAAAATATTCAGGTTTGAATTTATTTGGTTTACCGTTGCAGGTGAATATTTCGTACGGTAATTCTTTAAATCCCATATTCTCTAATTTCTCTTGGCTTGCATTTGTTACTATGATTTTTGGATTTTTAAGCTTTTCTAGTTCATTTAGTAAATCTTGATTAATTCCTATGTCTTTTTGTAATAAGCAATTAATTGCATCTATTAGTAATGTTTTCATTAATCTTCTTAGTTTTCTTCTTTATTAAAAATTTTATATAAGCCAAAGGTTGATAGCAAATTAATTCCATTTACAGTCCAAAAATTTGCATTCATTTTGAACGTTCCATTAATTAATGCGTTAGCACCAAAGTAGTTTAGAATTATTACTTCTAATTTAGTAAGGTTTTCTTCATTTATAAATTTTCCAGTTAGGATTTCATCTTTCTCATTTAATAAATCTGGGTTTTGATTAACTTTTTCTCTGAAATTATCTGATAGTTTTAAGCACATTAAAGCAATTGACATCACTGTCATCCCACCAATACACACACTTGAAAGTGTTTTGTTTGCAGACCAATTTTCTGTTTGAGTTTGTTTGTATTTAGCTGGCCCTGTTGCAAATGCATCTGCAGATACAGCCCAAATTTTTAACATTAAATCCGCTATATTTTTGTAGTTGAAATCAAATTCTTCTTCTGATACTTCATCTTTAATCACATTTATTGTATGATTGTATACTGCTGCTGCTGCTAAGCTTGAGATTCCTCTTGTTATGTTTTCAGGATTTTGACTAAATGATTCGCCTGTTTTATCTGCTCCATAGGTTAAGCTCCCTGATAAAATTGGTAAAAATATATGACTTAGTCCAACTCCTCCAGTCCAAATTAATTTTTTTTCACGTGTGTCTAAATCTTTCCACATTGCAAGAGTTGCAATTGCAACATCAATTGCAATTCCTATTCCTGAACTAACTGAGAGCCAAACAAATTTACCCGTTTGGGCTATTTGTTCTACTTCGTATATATTTTTTTCGTCTGTTGTATTTAATTTATGCGTTACTCCTAGCCCTGCTAATGCTATGGTTCCAATTAAAAATCCTCTTCTGTTTAGCATTTATTATAAAATTATTTTTATGTTTGCAATTGTTTTTACTTTTAAAACTGTATTTTAGGTTTTAAGATAATATCTTATAATAAATAAATATGGATTTAAAGTATAAATATTTTGATCCTTTGCTTGCTATTTCTCCTATTGATGGTAGGCATAGAATTGATTTAGAACCTTTATCTGAATATTATTCTGAATTTGCTTTGATTAGAAACCGAATAAAAATGGAAGTTGAATATTTAATTGCTTTAACCGACTTAGAATCATTTTCTTTACTTCGTTATTTATCTTTAGATGAAAAGATTTTATTAAGGTCAATTTATGAAGATTTTACTTTAGAAGATGCGCAAATTGTTAATCAAATAGATAGATTTGGTTATAATGGTACTCCTGCTTTGAATCATGATGTTAAAGCTTGTGAGTATTTTTTAAAAACTAAACTTTCTGGTACTTCTTTACATGATATCCAGGAATATGTGCATTTTGCTATCACCTCAGAGGATTGTAATAACATAGCTTATAATTTTATGTTGGTTGATAGTTTGCAAAGATTTTATTTTCCAAAATTAAAAGAGTTTTGTGATGTCTTAGCTAATTTAGCTCTTGATTATAAGGATTTAGCAATGCTTTCGAAAACTCATGGAATGGATGCTAGTCCTACGACTTTTGGTAAAGAGTTTGCCAATTTTTTATTTCGTATTCAAAAAGAGTTTGAGTTTTTATATTCTTTTAAACTTCCTGCTAAGCTAAATGGTGCAGTTGGTAATTTCAATGCGCATTATTTTATTGATCCAAATATTAATTGGATAGAATTTAGTTCTCAGTTTATAGCAAATCTTGGTTTTGAGCCTAATTTTATGACCACTCAAATTGAATCTCATGATGGATTTACAAAGCTTTTTTCTTCTCTGGCATCAATTAATAATATTCTTTATGATTTTTCTGTTAATATGTGGCTTTATTTATCAAAAGGTTATTTTGTTCAACAAAAAATTGATGGAGAGGTTGGATCATCGGTTATGCCTCATAAAATTAACCCATGGAGGTTAGAAGTCGCTGAGGCTTCAACTCGAGAAGCTAATGCAAAAATTTTTGGTTTTATAAACAAGCTCCAGCATTCCAGATTTCAAAGAGATTTATCTGATCACGAAGCTCAAAGAGCTTTTGGTGTTGCAATTGGTCATAGTTTTTTGGCGGTTTCTCATCTTTTAGATGAGTTTTCTAGATTAGAAGTTAACTCAAGCATTGTTACATCTGATTTAGATGGAGTTTATAATGTTGTTTTAGAAGCTGTTCAAACTTATCTTAGAACTTTAGATTTTGAAGATCCTTATGAAATTCTTAAGGATTTTTCAAGAGGTAAAAATATAAACAAGCAAGTTTTTCATGATTTCATTTTCTCTTTACAGCTTTCTGATCAAGATCAAAAATATTTATTAGGATTAAATCCTTTAAATTATACAGGTCTTGCTTCTACTTTAGTAGAAAGAACAGTTTTTAATTTTCAAATATCTAAATTACAAAATTTATAGAATTTATATATTATAAAGTTCTTTAATTTTATGATGAAATTCTTGGCTTGAAATTAAATTTGCTAAATATTCTTGAAATTCTTCCTTTGAAATTAGATCTAATAAGATTGATTTAAATACTTCTCTTAATTCTTCTTTATTTTCCTTTTCTGATTTATTCAGGCTTGCGTAGTACTCTTGGCACCTTGGTAAAAATTCATGAAATTCTGATTGCCTTATAATTTCTTCCTGATGACTTCTAACTGTTTGAGTTATAAATTCTCTAACTAATTGATCAGTTTCTGGGCTTGGTTTTTCATTTTGCGTATGGAATCTATTGAAGAACACATTTCCTGAAGTTTTTAGACCTAGTTTTTGCATTTGTCTTTTTAGGTTTAGATCTTCAATTATTTGAGTTTCTTCTTCTGTGATTTCAAATCTATTTAATGTAAAGATATCTTCTGAGATAACACCCATACTTATCAATATAAATTCTCCTATTGTATTTGTAAATGCTAAATCATAATCTCCTTCATTTCTATTGTATGTTGGTCTTCTTCTTAATACCCCAGAAGTAAACCTTCTTAGTAGTCTATCAGATGCTGTAAATTTTAGTTGCTGATATACATACTCTTTTATAAATAAATTTTGTATGTGCGGAGAAAGTTTGAATAGTCCTTCTGTGTAGATTGTCATTATTTCTATTAGACTATGCACTTGTCCTTCTTCTTTGTTTCTAAAGTGATTACTTTCATTAAGAGATCTTTGCATTTCTGTATATTCCTTTACAGTTTGAATATTATCTTGATTTTCTTTTATTAAAGAGTGTAAGTATTCCATTGTTTTTTCTATTTGTTCTGTATTTAAAATAGCCGATTTAAAAGGATTTTTTCCGATTATTTCTTGATATTCTTTCTTTTCTAATATGTAACTATATAGCTCTTTAAGTCTATCTTCTTCATCTATAGTTTCATATTCTTTGTCTTTCATAAAACCTACGATATATGAATTTAATTTTAGATGTTTTAGATATTCGGTTAATATTTCTTTGCTGTTTGCATCTGTTAATAATTGATCTGGTGTAAGTGAGTTAATTTTTAAGTAAAGATAGTAAGCCATAGTTACTGCAATATTTTGAAAGAGTGGATTTCCTGTAGGATTGCTAGGAAGTTTCAAAATATCATTTTGATGTTCTAGTATAGCTTCTCTCATTTCATTTTTATATATATTTTCACCCATCATAGATTCATTCCAAAAGTTTTCATGTTGAGTATATGAATTTTCTAGTATTGTTTTCAAAGCATCTTCTGTTTGTAGAATGCCATCTATACTTCCTTCTATACCTTCGGTGATTTTAAGTATTAACTCAACTTGTTGCTTAATTCCTAATTTTATTTCGATTCTTGGTTTTAAAATTAATTGTAGTCCTAGTCCCATAGTATTATAGTTATCTCTGTACTTGGCTTACAATACATTGTGTTTACAGTTTGTCAAGTTTTTATAGTATAATATTAATACTGTAAAACATGCAAAACTAGATATTATGAAATGGTCTAATAGTAATATTGGTACTAGAAAATATGTTCTATTTATATTTTTTATTATTAATATAACTAAGCCATATAAAAGTCCCCAGTTTTTATTGTATATAGATTCTAATATCAGATTGTGTATAGGTTGAAAGTTATGGTGGCTATTATTTGTAATTATTTGATTAAATCTTTCGCTTAATGAACTTTGTCCTTTAATAAATAATATTATTATTAATATTATTAAACTAATATTAAGATATTTTTTATTTTTTAATTTACTTAAATATAAAGCTAATGTATTTGACCCGGATAGTGTAATTAAATTTATAAAATCTTTGAGTTTGTTGTTAATTTTTGGATTTATAAGACTTACAAAGGCTAAGATATTTGGATGTGCTAGTAATCCATATGATCGTATGATTGTAAAGTTTCCTATTTTAACTTTGGCTATTTGGCTTTGATTAATTCCTATGGATGATTCTCCTAATTTAAATAACCCTATGCTTTTTTGAAAGATTAGCTGATAAATTGCTGGAATTATATTAAATATAATTCCATGCTTGATTCCTTTGAATATAAGATCTATATTTTTTTTATTTAAAAAGATTATTAGACTTAAGCTCAAGATTTTTTGTAATGTAGTTATATATGGATTAAATATTATTAAGATGTAAAGATAATGATCTTTAATTTTAAAATTATTTTTATATTTAAGGATTAAATTAATACAGACTCCATAGAGTAAGCATAGTTCATATAGATAAATTTTTTGACTTTGGAATAAGTTAAATTTAGCAATAAAAAAATCTGGAGTTTTACTGATTGCAAATATATTCATGCATATTAAAACTCCAGTTAAGTAAAAGCTTAAGTTTTTAGTCCTTTGGCATAATATTCGGAACTTTTGGATTAATTCCACTTTGAGGGATTAATTGGTTTATTTTACTGGCAGCTTTTGTGATATTTGGTCGATTGTTGGTTTCTCCTATAGAGTCTGTAATCATTTGATTAATGATTTGATCTACTTTTGTTTTGTCTGTAAATTTTATTGTTTGTGCGTAACCTAATTGTGAAACATAATCACTAAATACTCTATTATTAAGTTGTTCTGCTAAGAGATCTCTTCTTGAGCTTGGTTTAAAACTTTTTTCGTAATATTTTCTTAGGTTTGGAGTTTGAATCATTTCTGCTAATAGTTTCCATGAATAATTCACTTGTTTAGTGTTATGGTTTACTACTTCAGTGAAATAATTTGCAAATGCTTTTTTCTCTTCTGAGATAGTTTCTTGTGGTATGGCTTGAATTCTTATGTTTGATGGGTCAATTGTTTCAATTCCGTTTCTTTTTAGTAGTTGAATTTGTTTAAATAAGTTTTGATAAGTATAGTTGTATCCAATTATCATTGATGTTTTTCCTCTAAGGAAACTTTCTATTTCTTTTAGTTCTGGAGTGTTTGCTTGTTTGTATACTGGTGTTGAATAGTTGATACTTTTGTTGTCAGCAAAACTTGTAATATAAGTTAAAGCATTTGAGCTTTTAACGTCACCTTGAAAATTTATTTGAAGATTATTTTTATAAAAACTTACGTCGTTTTGAAGGAGTTTAAGATAAAATAAGTCTGAATCAAAGCTTGTAAATTCTGGATTTCCCAGTTGAATTCCACTTCTTAAAAAATTTCCGTTATTATCTTTGAAAGTTAAAATTCTATTATCGGTTTGAAGTTGTTGCCAGTTGTTAGCTGGTTTACCTCTTTGAGGAATTGATGTTTCAAAATGCTCTTTATTATATATCATACCAAGAACATCTGTACTTAATGGTACTCCGTATATGTATTCGTTTTCTTCTTTGTCTTTTAATACATTGTCATTGAATGTAAATCCTACAAATATGTTTTCAAAGTCTTCTGTTTTAAAATCCTTAACTGGAGCTGGTTTAATTTTTTTGTGGTTTTGTGCAATCCAACTATTTGGTACTGAAAATATGTCTGGTCCACCACCTTCAGACATTTCGTTTAAAATAGTTTCCATGTATTCATCAAAATCATTGAATGTTTTATAGTTGATAGTTACATTTGGAAACCTTTTTTGAAAGGCCATAAAACTTGGTCTTATGTTTTCCTCAGGTTCGTATAGTTTGTAGTATGTAAGGGTCACTGGAGTGTTGTCTACTGGTTGTAGAGGTTTTTTTCTGCATCCAGTTAAGCTTAAGATTAAAATTGATATTAAAAAAATTGCTTTAAATCGATTCATAGGATAAGTTACAAATATAAGTTATAAAAAAATATTTATGTTCTCTGGTATTATACGAGATTTAGTAGAAATTAGAAACCTTAAAAATTTAGGAGATTACTATCAGTTAGAAATTCAAAATCCAGGACTTAAATTCAATTCTGGTGATTCAGTTCTGATTAATGGAATATGTTTAACTGTTGTTGATTTCCAAAAATCTTTTATTAAATTCGATTTATTAAAGGAGACAGTTAATATTACAAATATTCAGGAATATTTCAATAAATCTATACCCTTGAATCTTGAAACTAGTTTGAAGATCGGAGACGAAAATCATGGCTCTGATGTTACAGGTCATGTGGATACTGTTGTTAAATTCTTAGGTAATGAAGGTGAAAAATATTTTTTTGAGAATAACTCCTTTGTGGAGCCGTATTTGCAAGAAAAAAACTATATTGTTTTAAATGGTGTTTGTTTAACAATTGTTGATGTTTTTAAGGATAAATTTTCAGTTTGTTTAATACCTGAAACTTTAAATTTAACTAATCTATCCCATTTAAATATTAACGATAGTGTTAATATTGAATTTGATAAAACTGCTAGAATTATAGTAGGTTTTTTAAAAAAATATTTAAATAAATAATATGAAATTAGCTGTCGTTTATTCTGAATACTATAAAGATGTTTGGTCTGGTCAAAAGAAACAAATTGAAAAATTTGCTTTGGAAAAAAGTATTGAATTAGAATATTTTAAAATACCTGGTTCTTTAGAGGCTCCTTTTATGGCATCTAAAATTATTAAAGAGAGATCTTTTGATGGTATTGTGGTTTTAGGATGTGTGGTTGAAGGTGAAACTTATCATAACCATATTATTCAAAATTGTGCTCATGATCATTTAATTCGCCTTTCAGCAGATAATTTAATGCCGATGGGTATAGGTATTTTAACTGTTAAAAATTATGAACAAGCATTATATCGATCTTCAGAAAAAAAACCTTATGCCATGCATGCTATAAAAGCTGTATATGACATCTTGACTGCTTAGTATTCGTGTTGATATTTTATAACAACACTTTCTTCTTTCTCTTTTTGCTTTTATTAAAGCCTTTTTGCACTTTTTGTTGTTATTCAGTTTTTGACATTCTTAAATTTGCGTGTTTAAATTTTCTTTGTATTAAAATTATTTATGATTAATATCTTAGTTTTATATTTTGACTTTGTCTCATCAAATCTTATTAATTTTTTGGTTTCATCTAAGTATTCATTCTTTGTAAATCAAATATTATCACTTGATATTTTAAATTTCTCCAATATTAAATTTGACTTAGCTTTACTTTTTCTACCAAAGCAATCTAATATTGATTTTGTTCCAGTTTTAATGGCTTTATTAATTTGTGCTAAACCTGTTATAGTATTAGATCCTTCCCAAAACAATAAAAATAAAGCTATTTCTAGGGATTCTGGAGCTGTTGCTTATTTTTCTTATCCGGTTTCTATAGATTTGATAGATAAGGCAATTTTAAAAATATTATCTAGCTTTGAGACTCTTTTTTATGCAGATTTAAAAATTAATACAAAACTTTGTACTGCATATAGGAATAATATTAATTTGAAATTACGAAAAAAAGAATTTGATATTTTAACTTTATTTTTGCGCTTTCCAAATAAAGTACTTACCAAGGAATTTATATATAAAGCTTTATGGGATATTAATTACATTGCTAAAACCAATACTTTGGAAGTTCATATGTCCTCTCTTAGAAGGAAAATAAATCATGGGTTTGACCTTTCATATATTAAGACAGTAAACTGTATTGGATATAAATTAATTTAATGAAAAATTCCTTTTGCTTTGGTTTTATAATCTATCGAATTAATAAGAATAAAAAATATGAATTCTTAATTTTAAAAAGTTCCCAGGGTCATCATGACTTTCCAAAAGGACATAAAGATAAAGAAGATAAAAATAAATTAGCAACTGCTAAAAGAGAAACATTTGAAGAATCAGGTTTATCTGATTTGAAAATCATTGATAGTTTTTCGGTAACAATAGATTATATAATTCCTAAATATAACACTCATAAATTTGTTGAACTTTTTTTAGCTGAATATTTATCTGGTGAAGTTGTTTTATCAAATGAACATACTGCATATAAATGGTATGATTTTGAATCAGCTCTAAATGTCTTAGATTTTGATAATTCTAAAACGGCGTTAACTTCTGCTTATAATTATTTAGAATTTACTTCTTAAACTTTTCTTGAGCAGCTTCTAGTTTGTTGCAGATATTATGTTTTATTAGTTTGCATACCTCTATAGCTGTTTTTATATTATTAGAATTGCTTGTATAGTGAATGTTATTTTCAGCTAATGTTAAGTATTGATCTAGTTCTTTATGTATATTTCTATATGTTTCTATATTGTTTTCAACTGCGAATTTATAAAAATCCCAATTGTTTCGTGAATTCAATCTAATAGCTTCTGATATAAATTTTTTACTTTTGTTTGGTACTTTATCTTTATAGTATTTAGCTAGTTCAAAGTTATTTAAATTTAAATTATAACTTTTTTCTATGAAATAGTTTATGTTTTCTTCTGGTATAGTTTCTTTATGGTAATTTGCATTTTGTAATTGTAAAAGTATTGAGTTTTCAAAGTTAAAATTTTGATATTCAAAGTTACTATTAATAGTATCTCTTAGGTTTCTATACTTTTGATACTTATATAAGAAACTGCTTGAGACTATAATTATTAGAATGGCATTTACAGTAATTATTTGAGTTTTGTACTTTTTAAAATATTTAATATTAATACTTTTGTAATTGAAACTTAAAAGGATGAAAAATAAGGCGATATTAATTGGAAAATTTAAATTATAATCTATACTGTTGTGAAAAATAATACTTATGATACCTACTGATTCTAAAAATTTAGGACTGCTTGGTTTTAAATTTAGGTTTGTTAGTACATTTATAGCAAAAATTGAAAATAAAATAATAAACCCAAGCCCTAGTTCAGACCAGTACTTAATAAAAAAATTATGTGGATGTGGTGCATTTGATAGCCATTTTACTTGATGTTTTTTTGAAAATTCTTGGAATGAATTGCTTCCATTGATTTCAAATGGATTTGCTATTATCTGTTTTAATCCATAATGAAAGCTATCAATTCTTCCATCTATGCTGGTAAGTTTGCTTGTACCTTGAAAATTTATATTTATTTTATCTTTATTTAGGTGCTGATTGATTGCAAATATAGATACACACACTATAATTATTAAGATTAGATTTTCCAGGATATTTTTTTTGTTTAATTTGTTTTTAAACTCAAGTATTAAATAAGCTAGTAGGATTATAAAATAAGCTATTAATCCCCCTCTGGATTGTGAAAGATAAATGTTTAAAAAGCTAAATGTTAATAATAGTTTTTGTGTTTTACTGTTTAGACTACTTATAAACCCTAAGCTTATTATATTAAATAATGCAAAAGCATTTGGAAAATATATTTTTGTATTAAAGCTATCGATAAAAAATCCATAAGCTCTAGTAATTTCTAAATTAAAAACTTGATACAAACTTAGTATTAATTGAATTCCGCATATGAACAGTAATACTTTAGCTATAAATTCTTTATGTTTTAGAAAGAAATCTTTTAAGCTTATAATAGAAAATGCCGCGATTAACACTGTTATTTCTCTATGCCCTAAGTTTGCATAGTTGCTTAGAAGAAGACTCGCTAATAAATATATGTTAATTATTAATATTTCAGGGTTTTTGCTTTGTTTATCAAAAATCTTTTTAATAAGTAAGATTCCTATCAATAAACTAAATATTAATACAGCTTTAGGGTTATAGATTCCATTAAGTATGCTTAAGCTTAATAAGCTCCCTGTTAATATTAATTTACTGAATTTATTTATCATTCTTTGCGTTAAAATTACTTGAATTATAGTAAAAAAAAATGTAAATTTGAAGAGCACTTATGCCGGAGTGGCGGAATTGGTAGACGCGCGGGTCTCAAAAACCCGTCTAGGTTGCTAGGTGAGGGTTCGATTCCCTCCTTCGGTACCATTTTATTTGACACAGTTAATACAATGTGTTATTTTGCAGTCCAATAATAAAAAATTATGAAAAAAATACTAATAACTTTAGCATTAATGCTAGTAGTTCCTGTAAGTTATGCTTTACCTGTTGTACAGAATACTAATCTTAATACAGCTGGATCTCATTTATCACCTGTCTATAATCATGGTTATTATAACGTTTATAATCACAATTTATATAACAGAGCAATGCAAACTAGACAATATGAAAGATATGTACCTGTTTATGAACAAGTTCCTTACACTAGATATTTCTGTCTAAGTAACGGATTTTATTATGAATATACTGAAGAACAATCTGATGATAATTGTTTTTATCAAGTAGTAAATCAAACTCGAATTAAAGAGTATAAAAAAGTTAAATACCATGCACCTTATTATGGTAACACTTATGGAAATTACTACGGATATTATTCTATGTAATTAAAAGAGCTATTAGCTCTTTTTTTTTATTTAATTTCCCTCAGTCTTGCTTTTCTATTTTGAGTGATTGCAAATCTATGAGCTTCATCTCTTAATTGTTGAACTATTTTTAAAATCTGGTCATTATTTTGTAAATTGAATTTTTCTTTGTTTGTTAAATGAATAGTTTCAAATTTTTTAGCAATACTAATCATATCTATATTCAAATTACATTCTTTTAATGCTTTTTGGCTACTAGATAACTGTCCTTTACCCCCATCTATTATAATAAGATCGGGTTTTTTATAAAATGATTCATCATTTTTGTATTTTAGATTTAAAACGTATTTATATTCTGAGTTTTTGATTTCTTTGAATCCTGCTTCATCAAGAACTTGTTTACTGATATTTATATCTTTATTCAGATAAATCTTTTGGAATTTTTTAAATTTTTCACAGGCTTTTTTTAGTGTAATTGTATCAAGAATGTATTTGTCATTGTTTTTTATGCTTTTTAATTCTATATATTTTTCTAACTCTATAAATTCGAATTCTGCTAATAATTCTTTATTCTTTTTTAGCTTTACTATGTTTTTATTTTTTATAAGTTTATGGTCTTTTTTTAGCTGACTTATATATTTCAATCTTCTTTTTAAGGCTTCATGCATTGATTTAAAATCGTCTATTTGACCTGATTCTAGGCTTTTGATATTAAAGTATCTATAATCCCCTTTAAGTGGCATTGCATTTTCAAAAACCACCATTGCAGCTTTTGTGTGGGTTCCTGCTAAATGAGAGATATCATAACATTCTATTCTTTTTGGTATCTTATTTAGGTTCAGTAATTTTTTCATTTCCTCTAATACATTGTTTTTTTCTTTTTGCATCCATTTTACTGAATTTTTTTGTGCGTAAACTTTAGCGTTTTTTAATGCTAAATCTACTAATTTTGCTTTGTCTCCAATTTTTGCTGTTTCAAATTTTATATTTGATTTACATATTTCATTAAAATTTAAAATGAAATCTTTTTTTATTTCAATAGCTGTAACTATATATTTTGGATAATCTGAGGTTTGTGTATAGTATTGAATTAAAAATTGCTCTAGGATTTTTGAATCCTCTTCTTCAAGGTTGTTGCTAACTAATATGTTTTTTATTTCAATTATTTTACCTTCCCTTATTTGCAGAATAGAAAAATAAAATTCCTCACTAATTGAATAAAAATTTATAATATCTAAATTTTCTTTAGTGTTTGTAGATATTATTTTTTGTCTTTCGATTATTTTTTCTAGAGTTTGTATTTTATCTCTATAGCTTGCTGCTAATTCAAATTTTTTGTTTTTTGCATATTCAAACATTTGTTCTTCCAGTATTTTTTTGATTTGCAAATTTTTCCCATTAAAAAAGTCAATAATAATTTGAATCATATTTTTATAATCTTCTTTATTTAAGTCACATATACATGGACTATGATTTTTATCTAGTTGTTTAATTAAACAAATAGGTTTTTGTTTTTGATTTTGACTTATTTTTCCTTGTTTGATTGTTTCATAACCTATTTGGCAGTCATACTTGAAAAATACTTTATTTAGGATTTCAAAGGCTTTTTTAAAGCTCTGAGTTGTTGTTTTAGGTCCAATGTATTTTGATTTTTTATCTGTAATTTTTCTTTCTAAAAATAACTTTGGATAATTCTCATTACTTGTAATTCGTAAGTATGCAAAGTTTTTGTCATCTTTCATTAAAATATTGTAGCGTGGTTTATGTTCTTTAATTAGATTTGTTTCCAGTAAATAACTTTCAAGATCACTTGATACTACAGAGTATTTTACATCAACAATTTTTTTTATCATTACTTGATTTTTTCTGCTTTGTTTTATCTTTGGATTAAAGTAGCTTTTAACTCTTTTCTTTAGGTTTTTAGCTTTTCCTATATATATTATTTCGTTGTTTTTATCTATAAATCTATATACTCCTGGACTGCCTGGAAGGTTTTTTAAAATATTTTGCATTTTTCTTTTTTTAAATTATAAATTTTTTTTAAAAAAATGTCATCTTGTTTTGGTTTAGTTTCAAGATTTGTTAATATACTAATATGAAAGAATATTTATTGAATTATTTACTGTTTTTAAATTTATCAGGACGTTATGCTTATTTTTCTGACTTTAGCGAGCAAGATTTAGATTATTTAAAATCTATTCCCAAAGTAATATTTAAAGATAAATATATTTATTTAGATTCTTTTGAAGATTTAAAAATGATTAATTCATATTCTGAAGATAGATTGTATTTAACTTTAAAAAGAACTTTAAAGATTTTATCTTTTGTTCCAGGTATAAAACAGATTGCTATTTGTAACAGTTTTTCTTTTCGTACGCAGCATTTAAATTCCGATTTAGATTTATTTTTAATTTTAGACCACCGTTTTTTTTATACCACTAGGTTTTTAATGATTCTGCTTTTGACAATCTTTAATTTAAAAAGAACTTCCAAAAAATATGTAAATAAAGTTTGTTTGTCATTTATTATTTCTGATAAGAATTTGAATCTCTCTAAAGTTCGATTTCAAAAAGATTTTTACTTTAAATTTTGGCTAGATAATTTAGTTTTTCTTGGAGACAACAGTGAATTAAAGAACAAATTTTTAAACATAAATCATGCAATTGAATTTAATTCTAATTTTTTTATTAATTTAAATAAATTACCTTTAAAATATAAAACTTTAAATTTTCGTAAAAAGCTTTATTTTTTCTTAAAGATATTTGAGAAATTTAATAAATTTTATCAACTTAAAAGAGCAAAGTTAAAATATAATAATTTAAATCGGCCTTTAGGTATTTATATAAGAGATGGATTTTTAAAATTCCACAACAAGGATATTCGTGTGGAATTTAATAAAAAGTTTGAAAAATATTTAAGTTCTATTTTTTCTGACTAGGATGAATTTTCCCAATAAAATCTTGGTAAAATATTGCAATTATTCCAGCTATAGGTATTGATATAATTACTCCTAGAATACCTTTAAACTGGTAACCAACGAGCATTGAAATCAAAACGATTATGGGATGTAAGCCTGTGGCTTTATTCATTATAAATGGAACTAAGAAGTTATTTTCTATTCTTTGAATAATAAAATATAAAATTGTTACAGATAAGATCATTGTTGATGATTCGTTACCTGCAATCGGTATTGCCGCAACCCAGGCGATTAATGGACCTACTACTGGTATCAATTCTGTTAGACCTGCAAGTACAGCAAGAGTAAAGCTGTATTTCATTCCAATTATCTCTAGTCCAATGTAAGTACATAAACCAACTGCTAACATTAATAAAATTTGACCTTGTAGCCATTGTCCAACCTTATTTTTAATACTTTTACTTTTTGATTCAATATAGTCTTGGTATTCATCTTTAAAAAATGAAATTATAAATTTATCTACCATTTTATGATCTACTGTCATAAAGTAAGTAAGGAATAATACTAAGATCGCATTTGCAAATCCATTTGAGATACTAACAAATAAACCAACTGCATTTTGTGCTACCCCTCTTAGATTTTGACCAATATTTACTAGATTTTTTTCTAATTCTTGAGTTAATTGGTTGGTTTCTAATCCAGCAAATGAACTTTCGAGTATCGGATTAATCCATTCTAGCATTCTTGGAAGTTTAGTTTCTCCGTTTATAACTGCTTCAATTAGATTTTGTGCCTGAACTCCTAATGCCAAAAGTTCATTTGAGAGAATTGGTATAAAGTTTCCTAAGAAAATTGATATTATTCCGATCACAAATATAAATACAAATGTAATTGATAGTCCTTTTGGTATTTTAAATTTCGAAAGTTTTTCAACAAATGGAACAAGTGCTTGAGAAAAAAGATATGAAAAGAAAAGTAAAAATAATAAACTTTTAATTTCAAAAAGAATAAATGCTAATAAGGCTAATCCAATTAAAATTACAATAGCTTTCGAAAAATCTGGTAATGATAGATGAATAAATCTTTTTTCTAGATTTTCTTTTTTTACTTCGATTTCTGGGTGTTCTTCTATTATTTCAGGAGTATTTTGCATCTCTTTGAATTTTCTGTGAAGAATTTTTACTAATTTTTTGGTTTTTTTAAGCATTAACATTGGGTTACTCTCCTCTTATTAAAAGGGTTACTATTAAATCTACTATAATCCATGAGCATGTAGCTACAACTAAACCTAGTATTGCATTTTTTATTGTTCCTTTTGCGTCAGTTACGTCTCCGGTTACTACACCTGCAAAATACTTATAGCCACCAATGATTATGAAAAGCATTGATATAGTTCCGGCTAGCACAGATAAAAGTTTTAGTGCGTATTGAAGAAAAGGTTTTACAAGAATTATATCGAATCTACCGCTTATAAAAGCACATGCTAAAATATCGTCTTGATTCATTTGACCTGTATTGTTATTAGCATTATTTGTTCCTCCACAGTTTACACTTGGATTAAGATTAATTATTTGGTTTACAGCTATATTTGAATCTAAATTTTGTAATGTACAGTTTGTTGCTCCTGAAAATCTTTTTAGAGTATTGTATTTTCCAATAACATTTTCGGGTGCAGTGAAATAAACTTGATAGTATGCTTCCATTAAACTTCTGCAAAATACCGGTGTTTTTACAAATTGAGCTTTTCCTTGAGGGATTAAGGTATAGCCTTGAGCAAAGCTCAAAAATGGAATAGCTAATAAATATACTGAAATAATTACTTTAAATATTTTTTTCATATTTGTTTTTTCTTTATTATATCAAATTTTCAGCTTTTTTTAAAGCTTTTAGTTGCAAAATTCATAAAAAAGTAGTAGATTTTATAAAAAATATATTTATGTATCCAATTTGTGCAATTGTTGGTAGGCCCAACACAGGAAAATCAACTTTGTTTAACCGTTTAGTACGTAAGAGATTAGCTATTACTTCTGAGTTAGCTGGTACCACTCGAGATAGAATTTTTGCTCTTGCTGATTTTCATGAAAGACAAGTTATGCTTGTTGATACTGGAGGTCTAGATTTTGGATATGATTTAGAATCAATGGAAGATAATATTATTAAGCAATCTCAAACTGCCGTAGATGAGGCAGATATTATTATATTTTTAGTTGATGGTACATCTGAGTTAACTTCTGATGACTATAAAGCTTGTGAATTAATTAGAAAATCTCAAAAACCTGTTTTGCTTGTAGCAAACAAAGCTGACAGAGCAAGAATTGATAATAATTTACATATCTTTTATGAATTAGGTTTAGGAGAACCTGTAAAAGTATCTGGTATTTTGAATATTGGTATTGATAACTTGAAATCAAAGGTTTTAGAAATTTTAGTTGATTCAAATTTTAAGTTTACTTCTAAACGTGAAGAAGATGACGATAGAATTAAAGTTAGTTTTCTAGGAAAACCAAATGTAGGTAAATCTTCATTGTTAAATTGTGTTTTTAATGATGAAAAAGTTATGGTTTCTTCTACTCCTGGAACTACAAGAGACTCTGTAAGCCTTCCTTTTGAATATAATGACAATCAATATCTTTTAACCGATACGGCTGGTATTCGACGATCTGGTAAGTTAAGATTTGATAAATTAGAGAAATATTCAGTGATGAGATCCCTGCAATCTTTAGAATCATCAGACGTTGGACTTCTAGTAATGGATGCTACTGAAAAACTCAGCAAACAAGATATGCGTGTGGCTGAATTTATTTCTGAAGCTAAAACTGGAGTTATAATTGTTTTAAATAAAGCCGACCTTTTAACTCCAGAAGAGAAAAATGCTAAAGTTAATGAAATTCATTACAAGATGCCTTTTTTACATTACGCACCTTTGATTTTTACCTCTGCCAAAACTGGTACTAACGTTATGCAATTATTCCCTCTTTTAGATGATATTTCTGTAGAAAGAAAAAAAGAAATTAATACTCGTGAACTTAATTATTACGTTGATATATGTTTAGATAAGCATCAGCCAAAACCTGGTTTAAAATTTAAATTAGTTAAACAAGTTGCTACTAACCCTCCAACCTTTGTTTTCTTTGTAAATGATAAATCTTTAGTTCACTTCTCTTATAAACGTTATTTGGATAATAAACTACGTGAAAAGTATGGATTTATTGGTACAGCTATAGATATTAATTTTAGAGATTCTAAAGCCAAACCACCTAAGTTTAAAACACTTACTCGTGGTAAAAAAGGTAAATTTGCTCCTAAAAAATCAAAGAAAAAACCTAAAAAATAGATAATTTATTATCGATACTTATTAAAAAATTATAAGCTTCTTTGTTTATGACATGTTTATTTGGATTGAAGATTAGATTTTTAAAATTTTCTTTAAAATAATTGCTTTCAAAATACTCGCGGCTTAAGTATTCTGCATATGCATTTTCTTTATCTAAATCATTAAATGAAATGTAATCAATTACATAATCAAAATCTATATTTTTATAAGTAATTAAAGCTTCTATAGTTTTTTGATAAAATTCGCTTCTTGTTAAGGGCTTAAGTGTTTCTTCTTTGTTTAATTTCTCATTAATACTCAAATAAACTGGTTCATAGTTTTTTGGAATATAATCTGGTACGGAATTTTTCCTGTTATTATAAATTTCTAAATCCTTATTTTGAATTAAAAATTCAAATTCTTTTAATTGAATATTTTTAAATTTTTCTACAGGATTTTGGTTTCTAACAAATATGCCTTTTTTTTGTAAGGTTTCGCAGTAATCACAAATTAAGCTTACTTTATTTAAAGTACTTTCTTTTTCTATTTTTATTATTTCTTTCTGATGAATTTTTCGAGTTTCAGTATTCTTAGAAATTATTTTTTTTTTAGAATCTGGATTTTCTTAGTTGATTTAATTTCAGTATTATAAATTTCAAGTGTGTATTCCCCTTCATCTAAATTCATTAATTCATTAGATTTAAGTTGATTTTTAAGTTGATTTAGTTTTTTACTAAATACAATCTTTTTTGAATTGTTGAAAATTTCTAAATTTAGAGGCATATCATATTCTTTTCTCGATATTATAAAAATTTTGTCATCCTGGTCTTCAATATTTATTTGATTTTTTGAAATTGAAATTACTCCAACGTTCTGGGTGTGTAGTTTAGCTTCCCCTTTTGAATTTATGGTTTCATATTTAATCGTGTAGTTTGATTCTACGTTACAAGGAATATTTAAAATGTATTCTTTTAAATACATATCACTTCTAAGCTCTAATTTACCATTGTTATAGATTTCAAAGTTAAATGGTAGATTGGAACTTAATTTAATTTTTGGAGTGTCTAAACACGGATTAATTAGCGAGTAATTTAAATTAAAACTTGATAATGAATTAGTATCATATATATAGGCTTGGATTGGAATTAATATAAATTGTTTATAAGGATCGCTTGTTTTTAGTATTAATGTTTCTTTTATCAAGCAATTGCTACATTTTATAGCTTTTGAATTTAGTTCAATTTGTATTTTATTATTAAAGTAATTGAATTTAAAAAATTCTAGTTTTTTGATTTTTTGAATTTCTAATTTTTTTTGACCTTTATTAATAAGTGAATAATTTTGAATTTTTTGACTTTGATTTGATACAAATCCTAAGTCTATTTTTTTAGGAGGGTTGGTTATAAAAGAAATGTTTTCAAAGTCTGGAGTGCAATTAGCTTGTAAATTAATTGTTTTAATTATTTGATTGCCTTTGATTATTTCTAGGTTTGCATTTTTTCTTCCAATTAAACTGCAGTTAGAATTAATTTTAATTTCTTTTTTTGTTTTTCCATCTATTACAAAATTGCTTCTTCCTTTGATTGTAAATTCTCGATTTGAGAGTTTTAACTCAATTGCAATATTTTCTTTGTTAAGATTTTCAATCTCTAAACTTAAATCTTTATTTGAATTTAGAATTTGATCTTCAAAATTTAAATAGTTTTTATTGATTTTTATTTGTGAGTTTTTACTTTCAAGTAAGTATTCTTTTTCTAAATTATCAATTTTTATTTTGAAAGTTGCTCTTGAGTAAGGTACTAAATTTTCAATCTGAATTTTTTTGGATGAATCAGCATTAATTTGAATATTGTAGGGAGTATTTAAAATGAAATCTTGGTTGCTTATTTCAAATTGAACTAATTTATTTGTTGTAGAATTATTTTGAATTTCAAAAATATGCTTTTCTTTGTTTTCAAAAATTTGCTCTTGGTTAAGATTTAAAATTTCTATCTTTTGATCAAAATTATTTAAACTAACTGCAGTCAAACTTATTGTAAAGATTGAAAGTAAACAAAGTATAAATTTTCTCATTGAAATTTCTTGCTTAGTATTAAGAGCATATATTCCCAAAAATTTGCTTTAAAGTCAAACTTAAAACCCCTCTTTTTAGGGAGGGGTTTTTTAAAATAAATGGTATGCGATTATTTATTTTTTGAGTTCAATTAGAATCCAGTCATTTGGTATTGAGAGTATGGTGCGTAACCATATGCTCCGTATCCCATTTGTTGCATGTTACCATGACTTCCAGCTGCATTCATTCCTTGGTAACCGTACTGGTTGTAGCTAGTTTGGCTTTGGTTGTTGAAGTTTCCTACTCCGTAACCATTTGAAGCGTATCCTGCGTAGTTGTATCCTCCTGGAACTGCTTGGTATCCAGCAGAGTATCCAAGTCCACTTGATTGGTATGGATTGTAACTTGCGTTTAAGCTTGGGTTTTGGATGATTTGCAGTGTTCTAGATAGTAAGTATACTGCTCCTCTTCTGTTTGTTCCCATTTCAGGTTGGAATCTTACTCCGTATCCATAGTACATGTTTACTAGGTCTGTATACCATGGGTTTTTAGATGTATTTAAGAATGTTGTAAATCCTACAGCTTGTCCTATTGATTTAGCAAATTCTGCCATTGTTGGAGCTTGCGCTGCTTTGATTGATCCATCACCGTAACCAGTGATAATTTGGTTTGCAGTTAGGTGATAAAGTGGAACCATCCACCATTGGTTGATTGGATTAGCTGCATCTTGTTCTGAAATATCAGTGTAGTATGCTGCTAGTTCTTGTAAGTTCACATAGTTTTGGCTGAATCCATATAATTTTCCAAGGATTGCAAACATTTCAGCTCTAGAGATTGTTTGTTGTAATTGTGCAACAGTCATTCCGTTGATGTTTTGACCGTTAAATAATCCATATTGTCTTAAGAAGATCACATCGTAACATTGAGGATCATTTGGAGCCATATCTGCAAAGAATTGATTACATTGCGTTAGCTGTCCTGGTGGAGTAGGGATACCAGGAATTACTTGGCTTGATCTTACTTTAAGACTTTTTTCTACCACGTATCTATTTGAATCGTCATCTTGTGTAAATACTTGAATTATATAATTACCAGCTTCAAGATATGAAGTATCGTATGTTATTCTTAAAGTTTTCTTTCCGGATAAATTTTCTTCTTCATATTCTGGACAGTCAATATCGTCTTCGATTGATTCTGCACAGTGGTAATAAAGAGTTGCTATTTGTTCTACATCTGCTTCTTCGTCTTCGTCAGCATCTTCATCTAAATCTTCGATTTTATATAGAGTTACAACTGCTAAGTTAAAATCTGAATCTTTAGCTAGTTTAACTTTAAGGTCCATTGATTCTCCGGCTTCAATTCTTTTATCTCTAGATACGTTGATTAAGTCTTCAGATTTCACAACAGGTGTATCTCCTTGTGGATCATCTGGATTTGCAGGATCTGCAGGATCTGCAGGGTCAGCTGGTTGATCACCAAATACTGTAATTGTGAATTGTTGATTGATTGTTGTTGAGCTACTTTCATCTGCACTTAGAACTTGAATATAGTAGTTTCCTGCTGTTGCTGGTGTTGGGATAGCTGCATCAACTCTACTTCCGCTAATTTGTACAACTGCTGATTCTGCTGATCCTTGGAATCTCATTTTTGCACCTGCTTCTAAAGTTGCATTTGGTGGCAAGTTGAAACTACAGTTTGCTGTACTATCTGTGTGTAAGTTTTCATTGTTGTTACATGTAAGTACAACGTTTCTTAGTTGTTCATTTGTTACTGGAGCTTGTGAAGTTGTAGTAAATTGAGTTGTGTTATAAAATGCCTCAATTACAGCTCCGTTAAATATTGGAAGAATTTCTAATTGATAAACTGTACCTGGGCTAAGAGGGCTTTCAACTATATGCTCAATTGCGTTAATTCTACCGTTTGATGTAACTGTTGTATTGTAAATAGGTTGTCCTCCCGTTGAAATTTCTATTCTGTAGTTATTTGTTAGGTCTAACAGGCTTCCAAAAATAATATTTGGTTGAAGGCTAACATCTGTTAATCCATCTGTTGGTTGTACAACTGTTGGATGAACTATTACTATTCTATCGATAACTGATCCTATTGTTGAATGAATTAATTCGTATTCTCCTGGAAAAACATTCCCAAAAGTTAATGTAGCTTCTGTATTTTGGTTATTAGTTTGAATGCTTCTTGGGTTTAGGTTTCCAGCATTATTCTGTGAAGCGTCAACTGTACCTACAAAAGGAGTTAATGTTATGTCATCTTCTTCAAGGTTATCTAATTGTGAACCTCTGATAGTAATTTTAACATCCTCAAGATCATGTTCTTGGTCTCCTCCTTCTAATATTTCTAATTCAGGAGCTTGGATTTCTACACTTTGATTTTGTGTATTTCCATTTTCTTCTTCTTGTAGTTCATGAGTTGTTACTACTCCGTTGTTTTCTACTGCAACTACAACATTGTATTCTCCTGCTTCATCTGGTGCATCACCTGTACAATTTAGATCACCTGCATTTTCTGTACATGTTAATGTTGCTTGTATATCTCCGTTTCCGTCTACTAGTCTAACTTCTACTGCAGAACCATCTTCTATTCCAAGTTCTTGTAATTCTGGATCTGATAATTCAAGTTCCACTGTCATTTGTTCTCCTGCAGTAGTTGGGCTTTGTTCAACTGAATTTGTTGTTTCTACAGCTTCGCCTTGTGTTTCACCTGCTTGAGTTCCACCATCACCGTCTCCAGCTCCTGTATCGCCTGTTCGGTCTTCTCCCTCAACAGTATAAGTATCGAAATTTTGACCTATTCTTTCTGGTGTACTGTCTCCTATTTTAAGGAATACTTCATATTCTCCTGCAGTTAGTGGAGCTGTTCCAAGGCAATCTAGTCTTTGATTATTGTTTCCTGCTTGTGCGCATACTATTTCGCTTTCTTCTTCACTTCCTTCATTTTCTTTAAGTAAAAATTTAATTGAATTTCTTTCATCCGGCAATTGTAAATCTGCTGGTAAATTTGCATATGTAATTTGAACGGCTTCACCAGTTTCACCTACTTCTGGATTAAATATTATATTTTCAAAATCAAGTGCATTAGCTAGTTCTTCAGTAGTTACTGCTCCATGCTCTATGGAAAGTTGAAGGTAGCTATATCTTTGTTCTTCGATTTCTCTATCAGCATTTCTTGGAAAGTTGGAATCGCTTTCTTCAACTTCTGATTTTATTTGAACAATAATGTTTAATTTTTTATTAATATCACATCTTTCGTTTCCACTTTGTCCCAAACATGTTTTATCCCATGAGATATTTTTAGTTTGAAGACCTGAAGTTTTTTCTTGGTCAATTTGTTTTACTAAAATTCCAGTTCCTAATCCTTCTAATTGATTGTTATTGTTCAAATGTTTTGATTGAAGTTCTGTTTTAATAGCTTGATTTAATATTATATCATTTTCATCATTTAATTGAACGATGAATGTTGAATATGAAATTTCATTTTGATCTGTTGAAAAATATAATTCTACATTTGAATCACTGTTGTAGTCTGTGTTTAAGTTTTCTATTTTTAAAAGTCTACTTTGTTGGTTTGATAAGTTATCAGTTGAAGTAAGTTCTGTTATATCAACTCCACCAATGTTATCTTCTTGAAATTTTATATATGTATATTCGTGTTTGACTTCTTGATCAGTGAAACTTAAATCATTTGCTGTGTAATTTTCAAAGTAATTAGCGGTTTGATCAAAGTCTGAAAATTTAAAAAAGAAATCTATTTCGTCATTACAAAATCCACTACCAGTGTGCTCAAATATTGTGTTTGTAATTTGAGATGATATTAAGTAAATTTATTGAATGTCCTCATACGTATAGAATGAAATTTCATTGTCTTCTTTGTCAATGTCTAGATTTAGTTGATCTGAATGAAATGGATATTCAGGATTGTCTCTTGTTGCTTTTAATTCTTTTATTTT
>PBFJ01000036.1 GCA_002718715.1 bacterium | reverse complement strand
TTTGAGTGGTGAAGTATAATGGATACGTTGCTTGAGATTGATTGCAATCACTGTCATCTCAACGATTTGGGGCCATAGCTCAGCTGGTAGAGCACCTGCATGGCATGCAGGGGGTCAGCGGTTCGAGTCCGCTTGGCTCCATTCAGTAAAAGTATTATCATAGCTTGTTCTTGAGTCTCTTCTAAAAGGTCTAAAACCTTGTCTCAAATAAATTTAGTGCAAAAGTTAGTTCATTTTTATATTTGGCTAATTGTTATTAAACTATTAGTAACTATCTTTCTTTAAAAATATATATATAAATTATTTTCATAAGTAATTTTATTCTATATTAGATTCAATACCGTGATTTATTATACTGTTTTTCTATAAAATAACTTATAAATATTTACTATAAAGAATAAACTTAAAAGGTTAATTAAATAAATTTTAATTGATCCAAATATACCCGTTCTTACTGATGTGATTACAGTAACGAAATATAAGTTTTGATATAGCCCTAATACAAAAGAGTTATTTGATATTCCCATTATAATTTCATAGTTTAATCTTAATAGATATCCATAAACAAGTGAAATAAATCCCACTCCTGGAAGTCCAAAGGCCCAGTATCCGTCATTTAATATGAACCAACCAAGTCCAGCACCTTCCTTTAAATCAGGAAAAAATAATTGAACAAAATATTCTGAAGATGGTAAAGTTCTATTATTTAGTATCAGTTTTGGTATAAAGATCAAGAAGTCATTAATCCATCTAATTCCATAATTAAAATCTATTACATTTTCATTTATTTTGGAAATAATTGTAGCGAAAGTCTTTGAGCAACCAATTAATTCGCTTGAAGCAATAGGTAAAACACTAATTGGATTATTTGTTATATAGCTAATGAAAGCAGAAGACATTTCAAATATATTAGATGTATAGCGTATATGAGTTTGTACTATTAAAAGTGGCCAGAGAAGTATTAGTATTATTATTGATGAAGTATATAGTAACGTTAAATGAAATTTCTTATTATTAATTAGTAAATTATAGTAATTTGGTATTATTAATATTAACAAGGTTATAATTATTTTAGATTTTGAACCTGAAAGATAAGTATATAAAGATATCCATATTGTAAGAGATATTCCTATCATTCTTTGGAATATCTTAGGTATCTGTTTGAAGATTTTAGTAGACTTATATAAAAATAGAGAAATAATAATACTATAGTTTAATTCAAATATTATTGATAGAGGTGCTGAAAAATTGTTAGTGTTAATTCGATTTCTTACTGCTGTTTCAACATATGATTCAGGATTGAATTGAATATATTTCACTATTTGCGGTAAGCTTATTATAGAAAATAATAATACTATTCTCAATAAGAAGAAAAATATTTTTTTGTTATTTAGTTCAATTAGTGATAGATTCTTTATAGTATATCTTACAATTTTTAGTTTAGGATTAATAAAGATATATCCAGTGACAAATGAAATCACTGAAATAATATAAGCCCATGAGAATTCTTCTGTGACGGTGCTATCAACATCCGCAAAGTATTTAGCATGTGTTAAATATGAAAGACTATATAATGAAAGAAGAATTAAAAATATTACTCCTGGTTGAAGATAATCTTTAAAACCATATTTCTTATGAATAACATCTATACAGAAATATATAGAATAAATTCCTATTATTAATAAGGCAATTATAGTCAATTATTTAGGTAAATAAAATTAATTTAAAGTACATATTATATAAAATCTAAATTTCATTTTTTTCTAATTTCATTCTATCTTCCCAAGTCATTAATTCTTTAGATGAGTTGACTAATGTATTATTTGATAATTTCTTTCTTAGATCTTTATCTTGGGTTAATCTAATTATGAATGAAGTTAAATCGCCTATTATATTATTTTTATCAGCAAGTAATGCATTGTATTCATGAATTAGAATATCTTTTGTTGTATTATCATTTATAGAAACTATTGGTTTCCCTAATAGACTAGCTTCCATTATTGGATTGCACATATTTGAATGCTCATAACATGAGGCAAATATATCACATCGTTTCAAGAATGAGGATACTAAGTTATGTGATTTTCTGCCAGTGAATATTACTTTTTCATTAATATCTAAAAGTGAGACTAATGATTTCAATCTATATAAATCTTCCCCTCCGCCAACAATTACATATTTTAAATTAGAACATACTTTTTGGGCAGATGCAAAAGAATATAAAATTCTATCGACTCTTTTCCAGTATTCTAGTCTAGAAATAGATAGTAGAATAATGTCTGTTGAATCTATTCCATATTGTTTTAATTCAAAATCAGTAAGTGAATTGGTATTAAGAATTTTGTTGTCATATCCATTTCGTCTAAATTTAAACTTCGACTTATCAACCCCAGCCCATTCTAAGACTTTATTCCCAAATGTTCCATCATCTCCCATGTAAGTCATACTAGATCCAATCTTTATAGTTAAATAATAAAAAAAATATCTAAAATATAATCTATAAGTATTTTTTAATTCCGGGAAGAGAATTGTTCCCTGCAACCTTTTATATAGATCTATTCTAAATAGCTTTGATCCTAAATAACCTAATAATATTCCTCTTGGCTCATATCCGCATATCTTACAATATTTATTCTTTAAGCAAAGTTTAATAAGTGGAATGATACCACCAATAGTAAATGATAGGAATGAAATAGTGGGATAGTAGGAAAAAGGAGTATAATTAGATTCGTATGATAATTTTATTGAGTTATTATTTCTCCTCTTTACTCTATTAAATACGTTAATAGCTTTTAGAAGTTTAAAATGGGATAGTTTATTAAATAAGCGTATAAAAGTGTTGAATCGATAAATTGTAATTTTATCTTTTACATCATTTGGAAGCCAGTTTGATGATATAGAATCTTCTGGCTTGGGAGACGATGTTAGGATGTGAACTTTATAACCATTCCTTACAGTTCCAATAATTACATTAATTAATGTTTGATTGCCAGTTACAGAAAAATCTAAATCACTAGTAAACAGAATTATTCCTTTCATTTTTTATTATAATAAATAATATATTTTAGAGCTATACATTTATATTTAGTATATCAATTTTTTATACATTTTAATGTATTTTTTATTGGTTTCTTCCATTGACATATAACTTATATTATTTCTAAGATTTTTTAGTTCTTCTTTTTTGAAGGATAAGCATTTTATTATTGAGGAGCCTAGTGAGGATGGGTTGGGAGATGTTACGAAGCAATATTTATTACGTAATGAAATACCCTCAAGATCACTAACATTTGTCGAAACAAATGGAATATTGAGAGCTAGAGCTTCTTTTATATTATTAGGCCATCCTTCATGTAAAGAAGTAGAGATAACTAAATTAAAACATGATATATATTTTGGCATTAATTCTGGAGGTATTTCAGAAGCTACTTTTAATTTTAAATTAGGATAAAAATTTCTAGCGTAAGATACTGCTTCTTTCGCTAAAAAGTACCTTTTTATAGGATTATTTATATCGGAGGATACAAATAATACCCATGGACTTTCATCTTTAGTATTAAAGAATTTTTTTCTTGCATCAATAGGATTTATTGATTTAAATAAATTCAGATCAATGGGATCTGAGATAACATGTATTGGAGGTAAATTATCAAATTCCTTTTGAATTGAGGATCTCATTGCATGCGACATTACCACTATAGAATCATAATTCTTTAAGTAACTTCTAGTTATTGATGTAGTAATTTTGCTATGAACATTCATTCCTATATTATTTGTTTTATATTTATACCAGTCAGAGCCTTTTAAAGAGATGATTTTAATTTTTTTATTAAATGCGCAAGATAATCCACATGTAGAGCCATATTGAGGATGAATCAAATCATATCTATCAATATTTTTATTTAATAGATTAATAGCTCGAATAAGTCTGATTGGGTTATTAATTTTCCCTAGATATAAAGTCGTTAAATCTATTCCACTATCTTTTAGACTTTTTGCATGTCTATGCATAAAAATCCCTGAATTAACTTTGCTTGGATCATAAGTATGTGGCCAAAGTATTTTCATAAGAAGAGATTTATAATATTTTTGATTGGTTTATTTTATAAATCATAAAAAGATAAATGATTATTGGCTACAATTTCCCATTTATGTAAAATATTTATTTTCTTCCATGCATTCTCACAAATTTTTTTAGTAAATAGTTTATCTTTAATTAATTCTCTAATTGCACTGCATACCTCATCTATATTGTTGTGTACTAGAATTCCATTTTCTTTGTTTAATATAATTTCTTTATTACCAGAATAATTGCCTGCTATAACTGGTAACGAATTGCTCATGGCTTCTAGAATAGAATGAGAACAGCCTTCATTCATAGATAGTTGGCAATATATATCTGACTTTTCATAATAGTAAGAAACATTATCTATTCTTCCTGGAAGAGAAATGAATGAATTAAACTTTAGTTTATTTATATATTCTCTGATAGTTTTAAAGTAATATCCATCCCCTATAATTGTAAGATTAATGTTGATACCTGAATCCCTAAGATTACTAATAGAATCTATTAACAAAGGGAAACCAACTACTTTCCAGTCATAGTACATTACACCAACCGTCAAAACATTTATAGGATCTGATTTTACTTTTTTATTTAGGTTGGGAAGATGTTTTGGTTTCAAATTAGTACCTGAATTTAAAATAGAAGAGTTTAATACATTAAGATCATATCTTTTATTTAATCTATTAGTAATAGACGAGGAAACAGTCGCTATCTTTCTACAATTTGATAAAAAATAATTACATATTAGTGATTTTATCCATGTATATTCTGATCTTTTAGAAGGAGTAAGCTCTCTTGTGAGAATATTAACGTCAAACAAATGAGGTTGTGTATGAAAAGTATAGTATAAATCTACTTTTTTAAAAAAAGAAAGCCTTTTGAAAAGTATTGCAGGACCTAAAAGTGCGATTGATCCATGTACGTGAATAATATCTGCTGAAGAAATTATAAGTTTAAAAAATACTCTGAATAAATTAAGCAATGTAAAATTGGAAAATAATCTATTTTTTGAGAATGAGGATATCCATTCAGAATTTTTATATCCTCTAGCATGGAAATTACTTATTAAATTACTTATATATGTTGAGGGACCTCCCTTCGCAAGCTTTGAATGTGGATTTAATAAAATTATTTTTATAGATCTTCTCATTTCTTTTAGTAATGAATTTCTTATTTAAGTTTTAACATTATTAAACTAATTTTATCAGCATAGTCGTTAAAGCTAGTCTGACTAGTAATTCTAGATATATTTTTTATTATTTTAATTTCTAAACTTAATTTTTATTTTAAAGGGAATGTAATTACAAGGTTATCTTCTGCTGATTTATAGGCACCTGTTAATATTTCTAGACTTCTTAATCCATCATCACCACTGCAAGCAGGGCTAGAAATCCCTTTAAGAACGTTGATTAAGTTTTCATAATATGGAGGATGCCCAAAACCATAAACATTTGTTGTTTCATAGCTTGCAGATTCAACCAAGTCATCATCTTCCGTCTCGTCTGAGAATTCCCATTTCTCAATTTTATTTACTGCAGGCCCTCCAATTTTAACTGTTCCTTTTTCGCCGAGTATCGTTATTGAACCTTCTAAGTTCTTTGGATAAGTGAGCATGGTCACGGCCATTGTCCCTAAAGCTCCATTTTTCCATCTCATCTGTAATGCAGCAGTATCCTCTGCTTCTATAGATCTACCTATAGTTGCTATTGAGGCACTAATTGATTGTAAGGGTCCAATAAGCCAATCTAAAAGATCTACATAATGACTAGCTTGATTCATTAATGCACCTCCATCTAAATTTAAAGTACCTCGCCAACTATCTAAATCGTAATAGCTCTGAGGACGATGCCAAAAAACATTTATTGTCACTAATGCGATTTTTCCAAACCTTTCTTTTTCAATTTGTTTTTTTACTAATTGAAGAGTTCTGTTAAATCTATTTTGTTTAACTACAAATAAATGAACTCTATTTTCTTTACATGCTTTGTTCATTAATAACCCATCTTTGTAATTAGTTGCCATGGGTTTTTCTGTGCAAACATGTAATCCTGCATTTGCAGCCTCTATTGCTTGCTCTGCATGTAGTCCACTGGGTGTTGCTAAAACTATAATATCTATTTTTAATTCTTTATTTATAATTGCTTTTAATAATTCTTTGTATTCAAAAAACACAATAGGGTCTTTAGTCTTTTCTGAATTTTCTGTATTCAGTTGACTAATTAAATTCTTAGCATTTTCTATTCTTTCTTCTTGATTATCACATATTGCAATAAGTTCTGCATTTTCATGATGTAGCAATATTGATTTAATATGATTTCTACTTATTCGTCCACATCCAATAATACTGAACCTAATTTTCCTATCTTTTATTTTATTCATTTTTAAATTCCTGTATTTTTTTTACAATAGTAGATGAAGCATATCCGTTTCCATAAAAATTCTCCTTAGTTTGATAAATGTTAAAGTTCAATTGTTTTTCAATTGATCCTATTAATTCTTTGGAAGAGGAAGGATTAGCAAGTGTATTCCAACCAGATTTTATTAACTCCACCCATTCGGTTTCCCTCCTTACTGTTACACAAGGTGTATTATGTAAAAAAGCTTCTTTCTGAATTCCACCTGAATCAGTAATAATTATCTTTGCATTCTTTTCTAGACATACCATCTTTAAGTAACTTACTGGCTTTATGATCTTTAATTCATTGCAAAGTATTTTAAGCTCTGAGATTTTTTCTATAATTGACTTTGTCCTTGGATGAATAGGCATTATTATAGGCAAATCAATTTTTAGACTATTATTTTTGGCTTTGCTTATAAAAGCCAAGCAATTAATAATATTTTTAAGTTGAATCAAGTCATTAGTATTTTCCGGACGATGAATAGTAGCCAAAATGTATTTATTTTTGATTAAATTAAGATCTTTCAAAAAATTTAAATAATTATTTGATTTTTCCCCAAATATTCGTGAGGTGTCAGCCATAACATCATCAGTTTTAATTATTCTTCTTGGAGAAATCCCCTCATTCTTCAAATTAATACAGGCTTGAGTTGTTGGAGCAAAACAAATATCAGATAGATGATCGGTAATAACTCTGTTTATTTCCTCGGGTTGCTTTCTATTAAATGATCTAAGACCAGATTCAACATGTAATATAGGAATTTTTAATTTACTTGCTGCCAAAGCTCCTGCAAGAGTGGAGTCAGTATCTCCATAAACCAAAACAAAATCAGGTGCTTCTGCAACAATTACTTTCTCAACTTTTTCAATCATTCGCCCAGTATTTTCTCCATGAGTACCTCCACCAATTTCTAAATTATAAGAAGGTTTAGGGATATCTAACTCTTCAAATAATTGTTCTGACATCTCATAGTCATAATGTTGTCCGGTATGAACTATCGTTTCTATTAATTTATTTTTAGAAGCTTTTGTAAGTATAAATTCTTTTGATAATGCAGCTGCTTTGATAAATTGAGGCCTGGCCCCTAAAATTGTTAGTATTTTCATTGGACTATGCTCTTATTACTTTATCTGAAGGTGTGAATTTACCTCTTGTATCAAGTATTAAATTACTGCTTTCTTTGATTATATCATAGTCAAACAAGTCATGATCAGTAGCTAAAATAACAAGATCAAAACTAGAGATATTTTGTGGTTTTATTTCTACATTATCTATAGCAAAGTTATACTTTCTGCTTTTTGGTATTGTTTTAAAATATGGATCACTAAAAGATACATTTGCTCCTTTATTTAATAAAAGCTGTATTATTTCTAAAGATGGTGATTCTCTCAAATCATCAATATTTTTCTTATATGAAACACCTAAAATAAGAATCTTACTATTCATTATTGATTTATTATTTGAGTTAAGTGCATCTGAAGCTTTCTCTAAAACATATGAAGTCATCGATTTGTTTATCTCGCCAGCAAGCTCAATAAATCTTGTATGCATTCCATACTCATGTGCTTTCCATGTTAAATAAAAAGGATCAATAGGTATACAATGACCTCCTAATCCTGGTCCAGGGTAATATGGTTCGAAGCCAAAAGGTTTGGTTGATGCTGCCCTTATGATTTCATAAATATCAATATTCATTTTTTCTGCTAGAGGCTTTAACTCATTAACTAATCCAATATTTACTGATCTATGAATATTTTCTAAAAGTTTAGTCATCTCTGCTGCTCTACAAGAACTAACTCTTACAACTTTTTTAATTGTAGTTTCATATAATGCCACTCCTACATCACAGCAATTTTTAGTTATTCCTCCTACAACTTTGGGTATATTTGTAGTAGTATAATTTTTATTACCTGGATCTTCTCGTTCAGGAGAATAAATTAAAAAAAAGTCCTCACCTACTTTAAAATTTTTTGACTCAATTAAAGGTAAAAGTTCTTCTTCAGTAGTACCAGGATATGTTGTACTTTCAAGACTTAAAACCTGACCTTTTTTTAAATAAGGTTTTAAATTATCAAGAGTGTTTCTAATAAAACTTAAGTCAGGTTCTCTATGAATATTTAAAGGAGTGGGGACACAAATAATTACAGCATCAGAGTTAGAAATTTCATGAAAATCTGATTTTGCTTTTAGATAAGAATTTGAAATATAATTATTTATAATTTCACTTGAGATATGTTTTATATAACTTTTCCCTGAATTAATCAATTCAACTTTATTACTATCAATATCAATACCTGTAACCTGATATCCATTCTTTGCATAATTTAATGATAAGGGTAAACCTACATATCCCATACCAATAATTGAGATTTTTGATTCCTTATTTTTAAATTTCTGTATTAGGTTTACTTTATAATTCATTTTTGCTGTTTTTTAAAATTTTACCATATTATTTTATATTATCTTACTAATTGAATTAACTATAAACTCTTGATTATCTTGGGATAGATAAGGGTGCATAGGTAAACTTAGAACTCGTTTAGAAGCTCTAGTAGCTTCAGTGAATTTACAGTGAACTTGAGGACCTCCTAATGCTGGTTGGTCTGGTAAAATAGTTGGGTAATGAACAGCAGTTGGAATCCCTAACTTTTTTAAATGCGATTGAATCTCTTTTCTGTTGTCAACCTGAATAGTGTATTGAGCATAAACACTTGTATTTAATTGTGAAATAGTTGGTATTGAATTGATACCAATTTTTTTTAATTTTTTATTGTAGATTTCAGCTGAGTTTTGCCTGGAAATTATTTCTTGCTTAAATAATGGGAATTTCGCTAATAAAATTGCAGCTTGCAATGTATCAATACGCCCATTAATTCCTAAATCAGAATGTATATATCTTTCTTCTTGCCCATGTCTCGATATCTTTCTAATTTTAGCTGCTAAATCATTGTTATTTGTAAAGCAAGCTCCACCATCTCCATAACAGCCAAAAGGTTTTGAGGGGAAAAAGCTTGTTGTCCCAATAGTACTTAAAGTACAACTAAATTTACCGTTATGAGTAGACCCAAAACTTTGAGCAGCATCTTCAATTACAGGTAAATTATATTTTTTTGCTAATAAATTAATTTCTATAAAATTAGCTGGCTGTCCATAAAGACTTACAGGAAGAATCGCCTTTGTTTTTGTTGAAATAACTTCCTCAATTTTATTTGGATTTATATTATAAGTATTTGGATCTATATCTACAAAAACTGGTTTAGCTCCCAACAATTCAATAACTTCAGAAGTTGAAATAAAAGAAAAAGGAGTAGTTATTACTTCATCTCCATTTGATATATTTAACGCCATAAGCGCTATTAATAGTGCATCCGTTCCACTAGCAGTGGCAATGCAGTATTTTGCACCAGTGAAATTTTTTAATATTAATTCTAGTTCTTCCACTTCGGGGCCTAATATATATCTTCCGTGATCAAGAACATTTTGTATATTATCGCTAATAACTTCTTTTAATTTTCTGCCATTAGGCAAAATTTGCTCTTGTTGTGCTTTTAGATCTATGAATTCCAATTTTATTTTTGATTAATTTAATTGATGCAAATAATCATCCTCTAAGTAATATTTTACACCAGAATGGGGGCATAACCAATCTCCTCCTCCTTTAAGTGGTAATTCTATTCTATGACCTAAGGTACTCATCCATCCTATTTGCTTTGCAGGTACTCCAACTACTAAAGCAAATGATTTAATATTTTTATTTACCAATGATCCTGCTCCAATAAAAGCATACTTCCCTATCTCGTTCCCACAGACTATTGTGCAATTAGCACCTAATGTGGCTCCTCTTTTTATTAAAGTATCACGATACTCATTTTTTCTTGACACCTCTGATCTTGGGTTATATACATTCGTGAAAACCATACTTGGACCACAAAAAACGTGATCTTCTAAAATCACATTATCATATATAGAAACATTATTTTGAACTTTTACATTATTTCCTATACATACATTATTGCCTACAAAAACATTTTGACCGAAAGAACAATTATCACCTATCAAAGCATTAGAACTTATATGAGACCAATGCCATACTTTTGTTCTTTGACCAATTTGAGCACCTTCATCCACTATTGAAGTTGGATGTATAAAGGCTGAAGACGAGATAGCCATAGCTATACGAGATAAATAAATTTCAGCTATATGCTTAAAACAAGTTTACATTTAAATTTTCTTTCTTTTGAGACCTTAGTCAATTTTTTTATTTTATTGTAGGATAATCAGTAAATACACAATTAAAGAAATAGATCTAAAAATAAAAATTCTTAAGAATAAACCTCAATATATAGATAAGTTTTTAAATTTTAATAAATTCAAAATTACTATTATAATAAATCTAAATAAATGACTTGTTTTTATACAATATATGTTTAAATTAATAATAATAATTTTTACTTGAAATATCTTTCTAGTCTTTAGGAAAATGGCAAGGGTACTTGTAACAGATGGTAATTATCCAAATACATTAGGTATAATAAGGTCCTTAAGAAAAGAAGGTCATATAATTGACTGTATTGGATACAGATTTTGTCTTTGTGCTTTTTCAAGAGATTTGAATAGCGTGTCTTACGCGCAAAAAGATTTTTGTAAGAATAAAATTGAAAAATTTATTGAATTTTTGAGTAAAAAAAGATACGACCATATGATTATAATAGGAGCTAAATCTGTAGATTTAGTTAGTACTTATAGGAATAGGATTAAAGATCATGTTTCTTTTGAATTGGCTCCAAAGAAAAGCATTGATATATGCCTAGGCAAGGAAAAATTATATGAATTTGCAAAAAAAAATGATGTTTTGTTTCCTTATGTCTTTACGAACAACGAATTAAATCAATTTATAAAGAGGAATTCTTGTTTACCTGATAATTTAGTTATAAAATCTAATAGTGAATTAATAAATAAAGATGTTGAATATATTAATAATTTAAATGAATTCTATAATACTAAACTTCTTGAGCATGAAAGAATAATACAGAAAAGAATATTTGGACATGGGATTGGTTTCTTTGCTATTTACTCTAAAGGTAAACTACTTACTTATTTTATGCATAGACGTATTAGAGAAGAACCTTTATCAGGTGGATCTAGTACTTTTGCTGAAAGCATATATGAAGAAGAGGTCTACCTGGAGAGCGTTAAGCTTCTAGATGGATTGAATTGGCATGGAGTGGCAATGGTTGAATTTAAAAAATGTCTAAAAACTGGCAAATTTTATTTAATGGAGATAAATCCTAAATTTTGGGGTTCACATGATTTAGCTATAAGGTCAGGCATAAATTTTTCTTCTTTGCTATTAAAAATTTCTCATATTGATTCTTTTGCTGAATTCAAAGGCTATGATATTGGAGTCAAATATCAATGGCCAGTAAGGGATTTCTGCACTTGTATTTCTGGTAAAAAGTTTATTTTTCAGCCTCTAATTGAAGTTTTTAACAAAAATATCCATAATAATTTATCTCTAATTGATCCAATACCTACTTTTCATATGATTGCGTGGAGTTTTATCAAACATATAACAAAAAGAATAAAAAGATCATTACTATATAAATATTGCTATAGAGTAAAAGACATAGGTTTATATTATGCCTTGATTAGATTTTTAACAGAAGTTTCCGGCATACCTATAATGCGATATTCAAAAGTAGATAATAATATAGCAATTGGTATGCAACCTAGTCTTCTTGGTTTGCTATATTTAAAAGCACTAGGTTATAAATATTTGTTGAATCTAAGGTCTAAAAGTGAAAATAATACTTGCAAAATTAAATCTTTTAAACATTATAAAATACCTGTCTTTGAATTTTCAAATCCTACTTTGAGTCAATTAGAACAGTCATGTATATTAATAAATAAAATCATAAAGAATGAAAAGATATATATACATTGTCGAGAAGGAATCAGTAGAGCTCCTACTTTTACAATAGCATTTTTTATTTTTAAATATGGTTTAAGTATCGATGAATCTATAAAAAAAATCAGGGCTAAAAGACCTTTTATTAAAATTTTGAAAAACCAAAATTCTATACTTTCTGAATTTGAACGATATATGAGGGAAAAATGACCGATTCTTTTTACCCTTCTAAAACAGGAATATTATGGCTTAATAGCATTTTGCAAAAAAGAATTAGTTGTGATTTAAATTTAAGGTTAGCTAAAGAAGAAGAATTCAAATGGATTATATCTGCCTCTAATAGTGAAAAACATATTATTGTATATTTTAATCCTTTTCTTTACTCAATTGATTCTTCTAAGGATCTACCCTTCTCAAATGCTTTTATCTCTAATCAATTTTTCACTACTAAATTTACTGAATTACCAGCTCCTGGACTTGAAAAAAAAGTTGGAAATATAATTTCTAAAAATAAAAAAGGATTATCTATATATTATGATATTTTAGGCATAACATATTGCATGTTATCTCGTCTAGAAGAATTAAATACAAATCCAGAAATCTATGATATGCATCAGAGATTTCCCTCTATTGAATCAAATGGATACAAGCATAGATATCTAGAGGAACCAATTGTTGATCAATGGCTTTTCTTTCTTAAAGAATGTTGTGAGTATTGCTTTTCAGAATTAAAAATAATAAAGCATAATTTTTCTATATGCCCTACCCACGATGTAGATAGACCAGCTAAATTTAGCTTAGTTGCTAAAAGAAATATAATAAAAAATTTAGGATTAGATTTATTGAAATCAGATTCTATTTTTGGGGCTTTAAGGTCTTTAAAAGCATACAAGGATTCAGCAATTAATGTTAATAATTACTTAGATTCTAAAGATCCTTTTGACACTTTCAAATGGATAATAAACGAAAATAGTAAAAATAATTTGAAAAGTGAATTTTATTTTATGGCTCAAAAGAATTTTCATTGGAGATATGATACTGGCTATAAAATATATAGTCCTTTTATTAAGAAATTAATTAAATTTATTTCAAATGAGGGGCATTTAGTAGGGGTTCATCCTGGATACAATACTTTTTTAGATCAAAATAAATTTTCTTCTGAAGTTGATTTCTTTCTTAAAACTTGTGAATCCATAGGTATTCATCAGAAGGAATGGGGAGGTAGAATGCACTATCTTCGTTTTCGTTGGCCCAACACTATTGGATTTTGGGCTGAATCAAAATTTTCATATGATGCAACTATGGGTTACGCAGATAGACCTGGCTTTAGATGTGGTACTTGTCACGAATATCAAATATATGATCATCAAGCGGATAAAATACTTGATATTAGAGAAAAACCTTTAATAGTTATGGAGGCAAGTATAATTTCAAGGCAATGCTTGAATTTAGGTATTGGGGATGAGGCATTAAATTATTTAATATCTTTAAAAGAAAAATGTAAAAAGGTTGATGGGAAATTTACTTTCCTTTGGCATAATTGTCAATTTGAAAATTTAAATGATAGAATTTTATATCAAAAACTAATAATGAAATAGTGTTTTTTAATGAAAATTTTACTTGTAAAAATATTTTTATTTTAAACATGCCAGTAAAAGAATGAATAATAAATGACAAATAAATTGGAAAAATTAAGAGTTCTTCATATTATGGCTTTTAAAGATATGAGCGATGGTATTAGATCGCAATTACTTAATGAATTAAAGTCAGCCGTTTCTATTACTGGCCTTCAATGGGAGATACTAGTTCTAACTGATAAGAAACCAATTTTTTCTTTTGAAAGGCAAGTTCCCAGAATCTTTAGATATATATTTTTAAGAGAATTGTTTTTATGGTTAATTATTTTAATTAGTCAGAAAAAGTATGATTTTATTTTAATGAGACATTCTATCTCTGATATAGCAGGTTTCTTTTTTAGTCCATTTGTTGGAAACAGAATTACTATCCATCATACAAAAGAATTAAATGAATTAAATGTTTTAAGGAAAGGATTAATTGGTAAAATATTAATTTTTATAGAAAAATATATCACAGTTATTTCTCTTCGCTTTTGTCTTGGAATAATTGGAGTAACTAATGAAATTGCTGAATACGAGATGCAAAGAATAGGGAAATCAAAATCTTATACTACCTATTTTAATGGTGTATCAGATCTTAAATATTCGAATTTAAAAGAAAAAAGAATTAGAAATGAATTAAGGTTTGCTTTTATGTGCTCTCGATTTTATGATTGGCATGGCTTAGATATACTTTATGAATCTATTTTAAAAGATTATAATATTTATTGTTCTCAATCTATAAAAATTTATTTGATAGGCAAAATTTCAAATAAAGATCTTGAAATAATTAATTCTTCAGAGAAATTAAGACGAATATTTATAATTTGTGGAACTCTTAAAGGAAACCAATTAACAGAAATCTTAGATTTATGTGATGGAGGAATAAGTTCACTAGGACTTGGAAAAATATCCCTATCTCAGTCATGTTCTCTTAAAACCAGGGAATATTTATCTTTTGGTCTTCCTGTCTTGTCTTCTCAGTTTGATTGTGCTCTGAGTAAGCAATTTGATTATTATAGTGTTGTTAACAAGCAAAATATTACATCTAGCTTTTTAAATCATATAAGATTTAAAACAATAAGTCGAAAGGAAGTTGCTATTGCATCCTTTAAATATATATCTAAAAGAAATTCTATAGAAAAATTGTTTAAATGGCTAAGATCACTTGATGATAAATATAAAGCATGATTTTATATTCTATTAATCATTTATATAAAAAAAATTATAAGTAACTATTTCAAAATATCTTTGTAGTAATTAATGTACCATTCTGCAAACTTATTAATACCATCTTCTATTTTTGTAGAAGGTTTAAAATTAATCCAATTTTTTAATCGGTCTGTATTTGCAGCTGTTGCTTGAACATCTCCTGGTTGGATTGGCTGTAAATCTTTGATAGCTTTTTTACCAAGAGCATTTTCTAGTATCTCAATAAATTTAAGCAATTCAATTGGTTGACTATTGCCAATATTAAAAATTCTATAAGGAGCAAATGAAGTAGATTTATCAGGATTTAATGCATTAAAAGTTTCATTAATATAGGCAGGTTTATAACAACATCTAAAAATTCCTTCTACTACATCATCAATATAAGTAAAGTCCCTTCTCATCTTTCCAAAATTAAAAACTTTAATCGGTCTATTTCTTAAAATTGAATTTGCAAAAATCATTGGAGCCATGTCCGGGCGACCCCATGGACCGTATACAGTGAAAAACCTTAAACCTGTAGAAGGAATCCCATAAAGATGGCTATAAGAATGAGCCATCAATTCATTAGCCTTTTTT
>PBFJ01000035.1 GCA_002718715.1 bacterium | reverse complement strand
TTTTTTTGAAGATAAACAATCAATAAATGAAAATAAAAATAACAAAAAAAATGTAGAAAACTTTTTCTTTTCAAATAAAGAAGTAAAAGATAATATAACAGAAGATATTAAACAAAATGAATCAAATATAGCAAAAAATATAATAAATAATCATACACGATATTTTAAAAATAATGATTTTAATATGATAAATTTTGAAGATTTTATATATGATAAAGACGTATGTAGTTCATGTAATAAAGGTGAATTAATTCAAGTAAATCATGAAGGAATATTAGTATGTAATATTTGTTTTAAAAATTATAAATATTTGGTAGATAATGATAAACCATCATATAAAGAACCACCAAAGGAAATATCATTTTATGCATATAAAAGAATTAATCATTTTCGTGAAATAATTGCACAATTTCAAGCAAAAGAAACTACAGATATTCCAGATGAAATAATTGAAAAAATAAAAAACCAAATAAAAAAAGAAAGATTGGATTTAAAGGATATTACTAATAAAAAAACAAAAGAAATATTAAAAAAATTAAACCTTAATAAATATTATGAACATATACCATTTATTAAAGATAAACTTGGTATCAAACCACCTATAATGACACCTCAATTAGAAACAACATTATGTAATTTATTTATGGAAATTCAAGAACCTTATAGTAAATATTGTCCAAAAGATAGAGTAAATTTTTTAAATTATTATTATACAATTTATAAACTTTGTGAATTATTAGATCAACGACAATTTTTACCTTATTTTCCTATGTTAATTGATAGAGAAAAAAAAATAGAACAAGATATGATTTGGAAAAACATTTGTGCAGATTTAGATTGGGATTATATACCAACAGTTTAATTTACTAATTGTTTTGCTTTCTTTGTTTTTCTAATAACTTGTTTTGTTTTCTTTGTTTTTCTACCAATAAATCTTTTATTTGATAATATAAATGATCATTCGGTGAATCAGTTGAATACTCTCTACATTTATCAATATCATATTGAATTACATAAGCACCTTTTATTAATAAATAATTAACTATTTTTAAAGAAACTTCTAATAAAGAAGATTCAGTATAAGATTGTCCACCCCACTTATTCCAATATGTATTCTCAGGTATTGCATAATCAATACCTACACTTTTAATTATATCGGGGTTTGCATTTAATAGTACTTTTACTATTTTATAATGTCCATTAATACAAGCAATCTCAACATGAGTACTACTTACATGTGCACCATATTTTATTAATAATTTAACAGTTTTTGTTAAACCTAACTCAGTTGCAAGACCCATTGCTGTGCAATCATAATTTACAAAAAATGAATTAACATTGTAACGGTTTTTATTTTGGATAAGTTTTTCAATTTTATCTAAACTACTTTTATTTTTAATACTAGCATACAATGACAAATCTTTTTTTACATTTACATAATTCGTTATTTCCTCCATTATTATTTTATATAAAAACTTTTTTAATTAATTTTATTTATTAAATCATTTACTACTTTTGGAACAAGTATTTCTTGATGAAAAATAAAATGTAATTTATAAATATTTAAAATATAATCTAAATTATAATTAAAATTAAAAACTAATTGTTTAATTTGATTTAAGTTTCCAATATAAAAATTATCAACGCCTTGATCATATGAATCTTTTATAAATTCAATATTATTACTATTTAATGATTTTTTAATAAATAATATTGCTATATTAAAATTAATATTATTACTTTGTGGTATATCAAAATAATCATATCTAAATGATACAATTTTTATATTGTCTGTATCGTCATTAATACTTTCTATTCCTTTATTAATACCATACCACATATTTTTCCATCCTTTTTTTGGACATAATGAATTACATATCTTTCCATTAACTGAACCTGTAAGTTTTATTGTTTTTTCATCTATTATTATACAATTATTTGTTATTTTTTCATCATTAAAATAATTTTGAATTTTTGATAAATCAATTTTTTCATTAGTATTTTTAATATTACGCCATGATTCATCGTTATTACAATTAATATTTTTCCATGTTTGTAAAATAAATATTATATTTGGAAATTTTATTTTTAATAATTTTACAAAATCTTTTAACTTATTTGATTTAAATGAATTACGAATATGTCCTCTTATAAAAAAATAGAATTTAGTATTATCTTGAAAATTTAAATCTTGTTTATTATATAAAATATTTATTAATTTATTTTTTTTTGCAAATTCAAAATTTGAACAAGGTCTATTAGCCAATTCAGGACCAACTAAATCTTGTCCTTTAATTATATCTCCAGTTTCAGAATATATAATAGAAGTACTTGGATTTTTTAACATATAACATTTTTTAATATCTTTCATCCAAATATGTTTTCGTATATCACAATAAATAAATGCTATATCACTCAAATTAACCATATTATTAAAATAATATATTTTTTATTAAATGTTTAATTATTAATATGATTAATTATTGAATATTTTGCTTTTTTATAATATTTTTCATAATTATTTCTATACCCTTCAACTGTTCTCATTTTACTATCACTAAAGTCTTTTAAATTATCATATTCAGAATTTTCAAATAATAAAATACATTTATCAAGTGATAAGTTATTATTATTTTTTAATTGTTTTATAAAAAAATTAATAATAATATTATCAGCTTTTTTATTTGTTTTATTTTGTATATTTTGTATATTTTGTATATTTTGTGAATTATTAATATTATTTTTAATAAATAATACAATAATTATCACTACACATGATATTAAAATAAACATATTATAAATATTTATAATAATTTATATTTATTTATAAAATTTTGAATAATATATTCTTTTCTATTTTTTGCAACGGTTTAAATGCTACATTTATGTTTTTAATTTCATCCAATATTCTTTTATTATGACTACCTGATAATTTAAATTTATGACGACTCTTGAAATGTTCGTCATTCCAAACTTCAATATATATATATTTACTATTTTTTAAAGTATTTGATGCTCCTGCTAATACTTCTGGTTCATGACCTTCAACATCTATTTTAGTAAAAAAAATTTTGGATTTATCAATGTTTAATTCATCTAAACTAATACTTTCATATTTTATATTATTTACATTGTAACAAGTATCATACATTGTACCTGATCCTTCGTTTTTTTTCATATACATTGTTTGTTTAATATTTGATATTAATTTATTCACAATTTCTATATTTAATTTTAAAGATTGTTTATATTTTACTATATTTTCACAATGTTTAGAATTAGGTTCAAAACATATTATTTTAATATCATCTCTTCCAATTTTTTTTAGATTAGATGCCAGGTATATAGTAGTATCTCCATTGTATGCACCAATATCCAAAATAATAGCATTTTTTGGAGCATTTTTAATTATATTCAATATATATTTATTTTCATCAGAAGGTTTCAAATCTAAAATTTCTTTATTAAAAAATTTTAAATCAGCATATTTTAAGAAAGACTGGTCATGTTTTAAATAGTACATTATTATAAAAAAATATTATAATTATTTTAATATAATGATGATTCAATTAAATAAAAACCAATAATTGTTAAAATAATACCAAAAAATGTTTTCAAAAAATTTACTTTATGATTAAAAAAAATTAAAGATAAAAAAAATGTAACAAATACACTACAATTTAAAATGGTTTGAAGTACAACTATTGAATTATTTTTACAATCTAAGAAAACAAAATATTTTGCTAATAATGCTAATGAAAAACTAAACAATGTTAAAATAATTATTAATCCATTGATTTTTTTTTCTTTTTCATAGATATTATGTATATGTTTTAAACTAAATAAATGAATACCTAATAATAATGGAGCAAATAACGAATAAAAATATTTCATATTAATCCTTATATTTAATAAAGATTAATATAAAACATTATTTAATTAAAAATTTACATAGATGGGAAACCAACTAAGTTAGCACCAATACCGAAACCAGCACCAGAGCGAGCAGAAATAGCCAAACTTGGTACATAAGTATCAAGAATGCTGAATGTAGCAGCAGCAGTTAAAGCAATCAACATAATTTCATCCATTTTAAGAGTTTTTTGTGGGATTACGAATGCAGCAATAGCTACCATAACACCTTCAATCAAATATTTGATAATTCTTTTTACGATTTCTTGTAAGTCTAGGGAAAGCATTTTATTTTAAAACTATATTTTGTTTTAAATTTATAATATAAAAAAATATTTTATTTTAATAAAAAATAATTTAATTAACAATATAAAGATTAAATTATATTTTATCCTAAAGTTTTATAATATAATGAAAACTGATTTATTAAAAGTTGATAAACCAATAGCAGGACAAAATTTTTATTGTGTTTCATTTGTTTCTCCAGAATATCATATTAAAAATAGAGAGCGTTTTGAGTTTCAACAATTTCTTAAAAATTATGAATTCGATAAAACAATGGAAAAAATGAATCAATTTATAAATTTTATTTCTTATAAATATAATTTAAATAATGATACATTACAATCAGATTTTAAAGAATTTGTAGAAACTGAAAAACAAGATTTGGATTTAAATCTTGAAAATGATTACAAAAATTTTATGGATAGAAATGATAAAGATTTATTAAACGAATATAATAAACAACAAGAGTTTCAAACATCTGTTAGAGGTGTTAATGTTCGTGGTGTTTTTTCAACACAAGAAGAAGCTGAATTAAGATGTAAAACACTAAGAGAAATTGATCCAGAACACGACATTTATGTTGCACCAATTGGTATGTGGGTTCCTTGGCATCCTGAAGCATATAAAACAGGAAATGTACAATATCTAGAAGAAGAATTGAATAATTTAATGCACGAAAAATCTAAAAATCAAGATAAAGCAAAAATGCACTTTGATGAAAGAGTTAAAGAACAAAAATTAAAAGCAATACAAGAAAATATAGAAAAAGCAAAAGAAAACAATAATAAATTGACACAATCAATTAATGAAAAGGGTGAATTAGTTGGAATAGAAAATGTTAACACACAAGAAAAGACACTAGGTGTAAATGCAGATTTAGATAGTATCCGTAAAGAATTATTTGAAGGTGAAAATATTGTAATTGATAAGTCAGCAAATTAAAATATAGAATAATTAAATAAATATAATTATGTAAAATAATTTATATAAATATATTTACCAATAAGAAGCATTTTCATCTTCACTTGGATAACTCCAATAATCATTTTGATACAATTCCACAACTTCAGGATTATACATTTTCCATCTTGAACCTAATATACCAAAATACATTTGTAATACACCACCTACATATATAGCTGATCTATCTAATGAATATATATAATTACAAACTAAATTACCATATCCACCACAAGATACAAGAGCAATATCAAAATCTTCACTTTCTTTTATTTTTTTAATATTTTCACAAAAATCATTTAATTCTTCTTGAAAATCTCTACTAGGATTAGTACCATTTGTTTGTGGTGGTTTTAAATATACAAATGAACAACCTGGAAATAAATCTACATCATAAATTTTACTAAAATTTTGTTCTTTATTTTTAATAGAGTTACAAAAACTAGATATAATTAATAATTTTTTATTTCTTAAACAATGTGTCCAAGGATTTATAATATTATCAAATATATTCATATCATTTGCATAACATTGTATTTTATTTTTATATTTATTTGTAATATAATCGTTAGATTTTTGATTTGTATTATAATATGTATCATATTTATTCCACTTTAAGAAACATTCACAATTATCAAATGATTTTAAATATAATTCTCCATATTTTTTAGTACTTTCAAATGATGTAAAATGAATACCTGCATTATTTTTCATCATTTTTATAAGTTTTTGATAATTTGATTCTTTAGTTAATAAGTTATTTTTAAACATTACTGAAATATAAACATTATGGTTTTCTATTCCAGCAATTCTAGGTATTACAAATGATTTATTTTTATCTATTTTTTCATTTAAATAATTAATTAATTTTATATAAGGTGTATTTTTATTTATAACATTTTTTTCATCATAAGGAACAATAAGTAAGCAATTTTTTATAATTCTTGGTAAATTATATTTTCTATAAATAGTTGTATGATAATGGTATGTTTTAATTAATTTTGGTGTGTTATACAATTTATAACCAAGAATTTTATATAAATATAATAATCTATTATCACATCCTGGTTGTCCAAAAAAAATATCAAATATTTTGCGTTTATCTTTTGGTATATTATATTTACTATGATATATCCAAGTATCCTGACTATCGCTTCTATCATAGCCTATATCATTTTTAAATAATTTACAATAATCTAAATTCCTTATATTTTTATTATATTCATAACGAAGTAAAGATATTAAAAATTTATTTTGATTAATATCAATTTTATTTAGATTACTTATAGTATCATCTAAAAATATATCACTATTAATCATTACAATAAATCCATTTATATTTTCATTTTCAACATATTCATATATATCATTGAATTTTATACGTTTTTCTATTACTATTTGTTGTATTTTTTCGTTAATTTCTTCTTCTTTAAAATCTTCAAGACCTAATTCTTCATTATTATATTCTAATTCATTAAGTAATATAATTTTATAAATATTTTTATTAAGAAAATTTTTTTTCATACACGTTTTTATTTCATTTTTTCTATAATTATTATCAGGTATAAAATATTGATAAATTAAGAATATTTTTTCATCGTTCGAATAATTAATTTCTAAATTTGAAGAATAAATTTCAATTATTTTTTCTTTTATTTTATTATTTAAATTAAAATTTGTTTGTTTTAAAATTTGTTTTTTATTATAATATGATTTTCTATAAGTTAAAAACATTTATTATATAATATTATTTATTATTTTTTTATAATAATTTTGCATATCATGATCTTTAATATTATTACAGTTTATTAAACTATACTTATACCAACAGTAATCATTTTTTTCATCATATATTTCATAACCATTTTTTGTTAAATGTAAAGTAATACCAACGTGTTTATAATTAACCATAGGAAACGCAGTAACAATATCTTTTTTATTTGTAATTCTCAATATATTTAAATTAGAAATATTTTCAATATCATTTTTAAAACTTGTGTTGCCTAATCTTGGACTAGCAAATGAAACAACATTTATTGTTTTATTTACTTTTTTTGATAATTCATAACCATATAATGTGCATAATGCACCACCCAAACTATGACCAGTTATAAATATATCATATTCTGGATAATTATTTATTAATTGTATAATACAATCATTAATTTTATCATAAGAATCACCGTTATGTAAATGATAATAAAATCCAGAATGAACGCCAATTTTATTATCTAAAAATATTTTTTTAGTCATTAAATTATATTTCCAATCAATATTACTTTGACTACCTCTAAAAATTATAGATATTCTTTTATTAATATCACTCTTTGTAATACCAACTTGAAGATCAGTTTCCTTATTGTCTTCAAATAATTCTACAGTTCCTAATGGAGAAACTTGAGACAAAAAATTAATCGCATTTTTACTATATTTATTCATTTTTTCATCATTATTATTATAAATAAAATTTTCTAAGGTCTGATCTTTATTTAATTTAAATGAATTACTGTATTCATACATCAACATATTTTGTGCTGCTAAACTATGTAAAATTTCTTTAGAATGAATACACGAACAAAAAGAATAACTACTATGAAAATATATAAATAGTAATAAAATAAAAGATTTCATTACTATAAATTTATATTTAAATTTCAGTGTTAAAAATTAAAAATATTTTATTTTTATATAACGTTATCTTAATATAAAATTTCGAATGATTGATAAAGATAATAATGTTTTACGTGAGGTTATTAATATACAAAAAAAAATTATTGAAAATTTTGATAGCCATATAACACGTTTAGAATTATTATTAAACAAAAATAATATTGAAAAAAATAATAAGGAAAATTTAGATTTATTAGAAAAAGATAAAGAAATTATAAAATTAAGAAATCAAGTTGATAGTTTAATATCTATATTAGTTGATCAAAAAATAAATTCAAAAAATACAGTAAAAAATATAGAAAATAATACACAAAAAATAACAGAAATAAAACAAAATAATAAAAATCAAGATAAAACTAAAATGGAAATAAAAACGAATCCTATTTTAAATTCTTCAACAAATGTAGTAGTAACACACGGTATGTCATTTATGGATGAATTAAAAAATAAATTAAAAAATTCGAAATATGAAGTTGATATCGATAATTAATCATCTTATCGCGTAATAAATTCGAAAAATAAATTATTTAATTATTTTTCTTATTTCTTTTTTTTCGTTTTTTCTTAGAAGAATGTTCTATAAATTCACCATTTTCATCTTCATTTTTGATTGGTTCCATATTATCTTGATTATTATAATCAATTACTTCATTTTTTTCAAATACATTCATAAATCTTTCAGCCATTTGTTTTTCCTCTAATTCTTTTTTCTCTAATTCTTTATGTTGATTATCTTCTATAATTTCATTTTGTTCTTCTATTATTGTTTTATTTTCACTAAAAAATAAATCTACACTTGAATGTTTACGAGAGTTATTTACTGGTGTTACACTAAATTGAGCATTTAATAATTCATCTTCCATATTTTCAGTTACACTGCTATTATCAGATCCTTCATTAAAAAATCTCTCATCATTAGGGTTATGGTTAATATGCTGATAACATAATGCTAATTTTTCACGAAATTTAAATAATAAATCATAATGATATTTGTGATATACTTGTAAATAACTTTCAAATTTATTATTTGTTGTTAATAATACCATATTTTTGTATTGACTATTAATAATATAATTATCAATATTTAGACCGGTACTTAAATTTTTCATATCTTCTTTTATAAGTTTTTCATTATCTTTATAAAGATCTTTAATGCTAGCAATAATAACAATAATATCTTGATGAATATTATTTATAGTATCAAAATCATAACATTTAAATTGTTCTAAATCTCTATAAATTGGATATTTTTCTATATTTTTTAATTCCTTTATTTTTTCGTATTGTTTTTGTTTTAAATTTTTTTTTGAAAATATTTCTATTTGTGAGAACAATTTATAGTAATCACCATATATACGATTATCAATAAATTGATATAATTTCATCATGTTATTAAATTCTAAATCTAATACTTTATTTTGAAAGTGAAATGAATCTAAACCAAAAAAATCATTTTGTTCTTTTTTAATATAATTAAAATAATTTTCCTTAATACCATTTTTTACTTTTTGTATGCATATAAATTTTTCCTTAATTTTATTTCTGATTTGTTTTATTTTAGTAAACTTTATTTTTATATTTTCAGTTATATTTTCTGAATTATTTTTATCCATATTATTATAAATATGGATAAAAAAGATAATAATATATCGATTGAAGAAATGATTAAAATAGAATCTGAAGATAAAACTAAAAAAAATATTAAATGGACAAAAGATCACGAAAAAATATTAATTGATTGGGCAGATAAAGCAATGTGCTATAGATGGCTTCATGCTAAAAGTAATTATAAATTATCTAAAGTTAATACTTATTTTACTATTCCTGTTATCATAATGAGTACTATCACTGGAACTGCTAATTTTGCAGCAGAAAGGGTACCATTACAATATAGAGGATATTATTCTATGATTATTGGAGGTGTTAATATTATTGCTGGTATTATAACAACAATTCAACAATTCTTAAAAATATCTGAATTAAATGAAGCACATCGTGTTAGTTCTATTTCTTGGGATAAATTTTATCGTAAAATTCGTGTTGAATTAGCAAAACCACCAGTTGAAAGACAAAATATATATGATTTTTTAAAATCGTCAACTGAAGAATTTGATAGATTAATGGAAACAAGTCCAGTTATTGAAAAACAAATTATTGAATTATTTAATAAAACATTTAACGGTTCTCATTTAGATGATAAAAAGAAAAAAATGTTTGAAAGTCTTAAAAAACCAGAAATTTGTGATTCACTTGAATCAGTACAATTCGCAATGTATAAAGAAGATGAATCTACTAAAAAGGAAAATAAATTTAAATCTATATTAAATGATGTTATTAATAATTCATCTACTATTAATAAACAACAAAATGAACTTAAAAAAATTGATTTAATTGATCAATTTGTTGAAAATTTCCGTTCTGAAATGATGAGAGGACCTAATAAACAAGAATTATACAATAATCTAAATGTTTCTGTACTTGGTATTAGTGAAAATATGATAAATGAATACATTCAAAATAATCCTGAAAAATTTATTGTCAAAAATAATATACCAAATGAAATACGTGATTTAGGTGATCTTGAAATGGGTATTATGAATGAAGAAAGTATTATTTCAAATATTCGTAATGATGCACCTTTAAAAAAATTATAATAAAAAAATTTAAATATATGAATAAATTACCATCTTGATGTTTTACGTACATTAATCTTAGTATGACCTTTTTTATGTTCTTTTGCAGGATCATATGGTTCATCTTCATCATCACTTGGTATCTCTTTAGATATTTCCCAAAATTCTTTACTTCCTAATTTAAAATCACCGTGTTGAGAAGCTTTGTACCAAAAAATTTGATCATGAAGTTTATTAGATTTTACATTATTATCAATAACTAAACATTCAAAATTTTCTGTACATTGATCCATAACTTGGCAGAAAGATTCAAATGTTGGAAACATACCTGCATAATTTTCATAAATTCGTTTTCTATTTGCAATATATGGTTCTCTCAATATAAAAACATAATCAATATTTGTTCTTAATGTTGGTGGAATACCTAATGGATATTGCATTGTAATAATAAGCATAATTTTCCAGTGACGACCATTCATAAATAATAAACGCATCATTTTATCTTTTGTCCAAGATGCATCAAAAAGACAATCATCTAAAATACAAAAAGCTCTAGGATCAATTTGTGATTTTCTATATTGTTGTATTTGTTTTTTAACTTGTTTTATTACTGATCTTTGACGTTTTAATATATTTTCAATAATTCCACTACTGTATTCCTCATGAATAAATAATTTTGGAACATGAGCAGAATAAAAACCATTTCCTGCTTCTGTTCCTGATATAACAGTACCAATTGGAATATTTCTATGATAATATAATAAATCTCTAACTAAAAAACTTTTACCAGTATCACGTCTACCAATTAATACAACTACTGGTCCTTTGTTTTCATTAGGAAGAAATGTAATCTTATTCATATTAAATTTTTTCAATTCTAGAGTCATTTTTATTCTTTAAATTATATTAATGAATAACTTTATATAAATATTATCATAATTATTATTTTTAAAAAAATATTAATATAAAAAGGTTTTACTATTTTTATTATAAAAAATGTATAATTACGAATCTTTACAAGTATATAATATATCTAAAAATAATAGTTTAAAAAAATATTTGTTACAAGAAAGTATTGATTTAAACAATATTTTTAAAAATTATGAGAATATAAAAATTCTTAATTATAATAAAAATAATAATTGTGGTAATATTTTATTGGATGAAAAAGAAACAAAATATTTTGTTAAATTTTCACCTCTTGTTGATCCTATAAAATATATAACTAATAATTATATTGAACAAAAAGTAGAAAGTAATAATGAAAATTTAAATATTGAAAAATATTTAAATAATGACGAATATATGATGAGTTTACATAATAATGAACAATATGAAGAAAATATGAAGAAAATTAAAAATAAAATTAATTATCCAATGAATTGTGCATTTATTGACTGTTTTTTTACATATTTATCAAACTTACTAAAAAAAGAATTGAATTTTAATCATAGTTTAAATGTTTATGATTCATTTACTTGTATTAAAAATGATTTTAAAATAGATATTGGTGATTCATTAGGGTTAGTAGATAATAATAAAGAAATGTACAAAAATGTAAAACAAAATTTTGTCTCATTTAATAATACAGATTTTCAAGAAATGTATTTGGATACAAATAATATTCAATTAGATTCTGATGATGAAGATGAATTTATTAATAATAGTAAAAATAATAAACCACTAATTAAAATAAATAAGGAAAATATAGATATTTCATTAAATGAAATAGTTTTTGATGAAATAGAAGAAATTGATATTTCTAATAAAAATGATATTAATGAATTAAATGAATTAAGTATTAGTAATAATAATTCTTTAAAACTTATAAATAATGATGATTCATCTAATGATGATAATTCTGATGAAAGTTTTACTGATAATGAAGATGATTATGATAATAATGAAAATGAAAATGATAATGATGAATTAAAACTTGTAGAAAAAAAAAATATGAATATTGAAATAGAAATGGATGATGATAATAAATCTATTGAAAGTAATATTGAAGATAATCTTTGTTCAAGTGATGGTAGTTATTCAGATGAATCTGATGAAAGTGAAGATGATCCTGAAGTATTTATTACAATTAAAAAAATTCCAACAGAAACAATTATTATGGAAAAATGTGAAAATACTTTGGATTATTTATTAGAAGAAGAATTAATAAATATGGAAGAATTAAAAAGTGCATTATTTCAAATAATTATTAATTTATTATGTTACCAAAAAGCATTTAAAATGACACATAATGATTTACATACAAATAATATTATGTTTATAGAAACTGATAAACAATATTTATGGTACAAATATAATAAAAAAATGTATAAAGTTCCAACATTTGGTAAAATATATAAAATAATTGATTTTGGAAGAAGTATATTTTCATTTAAAGGGAAAAGTTTTGCCAGTGATTCTTTTAATAAAAATGAAGATGCAGATACTCAATATAATTGTGAACCATTTTTTGATGATTCAAAAAAAAGAATAGAAAATAATTTTAGTTTTGATTTATGTAGACTTGGTTGTTCGTTATATGATTTTTTTATTGAAGAAGAAGATGATGTTGAAGAAATGAAAAAAATACCAGTTATTAATATGATAATTAGTTGGGTTTATGATGATAATAATAAAAATATTCTATATAAAGCTGATGGTTCAATAAGATATCCAGGATTTAAAATTTATAAAATGATTTCAAGAAATGTTCATAATCATAGTCCAGAAATAGAAATGAATAATAAATTATTTGATGATTATATTATAAAAGATAATAAAAAAGTAAAACAATTATCTAATAAATATTCAAATAAAATATTTAATATAAATAAATTAGATGAATTTTATGAAAAATGGAATTTATAATTATAGTAAATATCTTGTATTAAATTATGAAAACTATTAATTAAAGAAATAATCATTAATGATTGAAATATAAAAGAAATTATTTTTTGAAAATATTTATATCTTTTTAAAAGTATATTAGAATTTTTTAAACTTTCATTATAATTAATAAATTCTTCTTTACATAATAAACAACACGTATTTTGTTTTTTACGTATATCATTTTTTAACAATTCAAATAAACAAAGATTATGTATTTTGTAATTACATTTACAAGATTCATTCATTTTATGAAGACATATTTGGAAATAACTTTTATGTTTAATATTATGCAAACATATTATACAATTATCATTCATATAATATATAAATTAATTATATTTATATATTATTTATAATGTTAAAAAATTGAATTCATTTTAAATCAATAACTATTATAATAAAAATATAATAAAAATGTCAATTTATCCTAGTTTTATATACGATTTAGATGATTTTAAAGATTATTTAGATACAAATAATATTAATTATAATAAAAAAAAAGATGGTTATCCACGTATGACCAAAAAATTTCAAAAAATGAAAGATGAACAATATTGTAATAAATATAATGAATATTTGCAAAAAAAAAATAATTTCTTAGAGAAGAAAATAGATATAAATACTAACAATACAAATGTATGTAACATTTGTTGTGAAACAGAAACAAAAGGTTTTGTTAAATTAAAATGTGGTCATGATTTATGTGCATCTTGTTTTGCACAGCATATGAGAGAAAATAATAATTGTCCGTTCTGTAGATATGAAATTTGTAATAAACCAAAGAAAATTTTAAAAATGCCTACAGAAATGTTTGAAGCTTTAATTATTAAAAATCTGGCAAATAAATATAAAGAAAGACAATGTATGAATATAAATGAATTTGTTCAATCACAACTTAATAAATGTTACGAAGATTTAAAACTAACTGAAGAACAGGAAAAAAAATCAAAACAAATTATACCTAGAATAAAATATAAACTTATGCATGAAATAGAAGAAATAATGAAAGATATGATTAATGATACCGAGGGGTATTATATGTCATTTGCTTAAAATATAAAAATATAAAAAAAATAAAAAATTGAATTAATTAATTATTTATTTTTTTTATTTAATATAAAAATGTCGACTTACGAAACATTATATAAGTTAAAGGAAAATGGTAAAATATATCTTTGGAGTATAGAATTTATTGAAATAGATAATAAATTTTACACTAGTGTAAAACACGGACAAAAAGATGGTAAAATGATTGAACATATTAAAGAAATTATTCCAAAAGCAAAACGAACACCTGAAGAACAATTTGATATTATTGCATCACGTAAATGGAATGATAAAGTAGATAAAGAAGGTTATTCAACTAATGAAGATATTGATAGTGATGATGATGATAATGAAATAATGATTAGACCAATGTTAGCACAAACATTTGATAAAAATAAATATGAAGGAAATAAAAAATGTAAAAAAATAACATTTCCTTGTTGGGGTCAACCAAAATTTGATGGCATAAGATGTTTAATGTATGAAAAAAATGGTAATGCTATAATGGAATCTAGAAAAGGCACACAATTTTACAATTTTGATGATTTAAGGGAAGAATTTTTAAGTACAATAGCCAATGAAAAAAATTGCATTTTTGATGGTGAATTATATACGAATAATATGAGTTTTGAAAAATTAAATGGATTGGTACGTTTGAAAAAACCTAAGGAAAATCAAATAGATAATATTAATCAAATCGAATATTATATATATGATATAATTATAAAAGATAATCTTGATGCAAGTTATGATGAAAGAAAAAAAGTTATTGATAAAATTTATAAAAAATATGAGGAACATTTTAATTTAATTAAATTTTGCCCTTCTATTATATTAAAAAATATTAATGGTATAGATAAATTACACGAATTCTTTGTTAATGACGGATTTGAAGGATTAATTCTGAGAAATAAAAAAGGAAAATACGAAATTAATAAAAGAAGTTATGATCTACAAAAATATAAACAATTTATGGATGAAGAATTTCTTATTATAGATTATACTGAAGGTAAAGGTGATGAAAAAGGACTTATTATATTTACTTGTATGACAGAAAAACAAAAAGAATTTAATGTTAGACCAGCCGGAACTCGGGAATATCGTCGTGAATTATTCGAGAATGGAGATGATTGTATTGGTAGAAATTTAACTGTAATGTTTCAAGAATATAGTTCAGATGGTGTTCCAAGATTTCCAGTTGGTAAAGATATTAGATATGATAAATAAAATTAATGATGTGATGAATGTAATAATAATATACTTAATATACCTAAGATTAAACCTAATAATTCTTTTTTATTATATTCTTCTTTAAAATAAAATATTCCAATTAATAATGTAACAACAGCCATAACAACGTGCCATGCAATACTCATATTTGCAAATTTATTTTTTTTTAAACCTAAATAATATATATATCCTACTATTGCATAAAATATCATACCCAAAGTTATTAATACTTTATTATTTAATCCTAATTTAAGCAAGAATTGTGCACATAATTCTAATAATGTAAGTATTATTATGTATTCAAACATTTATATTATAAATATATTTTTATAAATAAACTATGGGATTAATAGTGTATCAATACTATTATTAAAATTATCAATATATATTCTATAATTTAATTCTTCCATACAATATTTTTTTAAATTAAATTTACTTTCTTTTTTATAATCAGGATAATTTTTACATACATTATCGTATAAATATTTACCATATTGTTCATTATTTTCATATAATATAACTGGTCTAAATTTTTTTATAGTCTTTGTTGCTTTAGAAAATATAAAGTTTTCAGAACCTTGAGCATCACAATGAATAAAACCAATGTTTTCTAAATTCATATTATCAATAGTAACTAATTCAATATTCTCACCATCATTTCCTAAACCAATTCCACCAAAATTACATTTTAAATGATTTTCTTCGTTATATCTTTTTGATACTACACCACCACCACCATCTAAATCAATATTATTCATTTGTCCTTTTCCATCATAACAAAATACACCAGAGTTGAAAGGTATAATTTTATTTTGTAAATTATTTTGATTTATATTTTTAACTAATAATTTATACATATTATATTGAGGTTCATAAACATATATTTTATTTTCTTTATTTAAAAATGAAGAATAAACAATAGATGAAGTTCCACAATGTCCTCCTATTTCTAAAATATTGCGCATTGGATTAATAAATCGTCTCAATAAGTTTAGTGTATTAATATCCCAATAGCTTCCTTTTTTAAAATCATTAATAATATATGTTTCATTTTTATACAATGTAATTAATCCATAACTGGTATTAAATGTTTCCATATATATTTATTTTATATTTTAATATGTTGTACATTAACGCATATTAAAATATATTAAAGATAATAATAATAATTTATATTATTATGTTTAAAAAATATAAGGATTATATGATTAATACAGAAGGTGTTATAATTGGTACTTCTGGAAAAACTGTAGCTGGAACAAAAAATAGTAAAGGATATTTACAAACAACTGGAAAAAATAATAAAAAATATTTAATTCATAGACTTATTGCAGAATGTTGGATTAATTGTCCTGGTGAATTTATAGAATATGAAGTTAATCATAAAGATGGTAATAAATTAAATAATAATATTGATAATTTAGAATGGTTAACACCAGAAGAACACAGAGAAGCTGATAAAAAACGACGAATAGATAATATTGATGATAAAAGTATTCTTATAGATCATTTTTTATAATAATATTTTAAAACATAATAAAGATAAAAAACATAATTATATAATGAATTTAATATACAGTTGTGTTTTTTATAATGAAAACTATTTAAATTTAATTGAAAAACTTTTAACTAGTTTTTATAAACATAATAAAGATTCTAATATAAATTATTTAATTATAACATGTGAAAGTTTTAAAAATAAAGTAATAAAAATATGTAATCAAATTGGTCTAAAATTTGATATTTGGATATTAGATATATGTAATACTGATTCAACAGTAAATAATATATATGAATCAACATATAGTAGATATGCAATTTATAATTATCCAAAATTAAATAATTATAAAAAGATTTTATATTTGGATTGTGATATTTTAATTATAAATAATTTAAAACCATTATTTGAAATAAATTTAACAAATCATTTTTATACTCTTTTTGAAGAACCACATCGTATATGTCATTGTGCTACATTTAACGACGATGAATTCGAAGAAATAAAAAATAAAAAAGAAACTTTTACAAGTGCTATTATTTTATTTAATAATAATAATATTATGTGTTCTTATTTAAAAAATATTTTTACAATAATTCAAAATCATCATCAAAAATATAAAAAACCTTTTTCATGTTACGATCAACCAATTTTTAATAAAATTGGATATATAAATAAAATAATAAATAATAAAATCTTAGGTGAGTATTGCTTTAATGTTAGTCCACACGATAATTTAAATATATTACCTACATTAGTGAAATATTTATTATGTCATTTTGCAACTAATGTTGGAGATTATAATTCTAAAATTATAAGAACTACAAAAGCAGAAGAATATTTAAATAATTATAAATCCCGTTTGGTTAATTGATATCCCCAATGTTGTAGTGTTTGTCTAATTTTTGGACTAATAGAATAATCATCATAAAAAGATTTTTTATATTTAATCATATTTATTAACATACGTCTAAATCTACTTTTTGGACCAGCTGTTTTTTTCCATCTATTAATTTGCCTCTCATCATCAGGACTTCTTTTTCCAGAATAAAAATCACAATACCATTGAACCCAACCATATGGATGATATTTTGTAATCCAATCTTTATGTTCCCAAAATTCAAGAGTTGTTCCAACTTTAACATTATATTTATTAATAGATTTATCATAACTTTTCCATTCTGTAACAAGCCATTCTTCTGGAACATTTTTCCACCAAGATTTCGGATATTTTTTATGCATATTTTTATATGTTTTATCTGTAATTGATGAGTATATTGGTCTCCAATATGTTCCACCAAAACTACCAAGCTCAAACATTTCTTTTGGAGTTAAATTTGGTCTAAAATCTGGATATTCTTTAAAAACTATTTCACCATATTTATTTTTTCTTGGCATATTTTTTTAGTTTTATATTATAATTTTTTAATAATTATAATTTAAATGAATATATATATTAATAATATATACTATGTCAACCCCAATCCCAATCCCATTTGGGTTAATTATAACTAAATGTAAAACAGATAATGTTGTAAATAAAATAGAATCATCTAATTTATGTAATTCTAATGAAGATTTTGGAATGATATTAAATCATTTAAAAAAATATTGTTCAGAATTAGATAATATAGGTATAAAAATACCATCTGATGTTATTTTTTTAGATAAAATTGATGAAAAACAACAACAACAAGATCGTAAATTTATTGAAAATTCAAGATTAGGAAAACTTAATATATTTACATTTGATATAAATTTTGAAAAAATAATTGAATCTTATTGTGATGAATATTCAGATCCATTCCATTATATAATGTTTAATCCAGTAACAATTTTTGATGAGAATGAAATTGATATAGATGATGTTTGTGCAGAATTATTAGTAAATACTCTTATTATTTATGTAAAACATTATAAAAATAATAATTAAATAAAATTAGAACTATTATCACGTTTATGTCCTTTAAAAACACCATTTTTATTTCTTCTTATCAATTGTTTTTCTATTTTTTTTAATTCTAAAATTTCATTTCTTGTTTTTACAATATCTAAATCATTTGAAGAAAATTTATAATAATATTTCGGGTTTTCTATTTCTTTATTATTAAAATTCTCTAATATTTTTTCTTTTTCAACTATATAATGTTGTATTAATTCTTTTTGAGATGTAAAATTATTATTATTCCATTCTTGTTTTGTGCCAACATTATATTTGTCATTTAATGAATTATAATCAGTAGGTTCTTGGAAAGCCCAACGAAATTTTTGATGTTTTTCATTTGGCTCTTTTATTTTTAATTCATCATTAATTAAATTTTTATTATTATTTCTTTGTGCGTGACGAATTTTGTTTTTTAATTTATTAAAACTTGATTTTTTACTTTTTTCATTATAAGTATTTTTATTAAATGATTTACCCATCTTATTTTTTAAAATATAATTAATTAAATAATTATATTTTAATTTTTTAATTCAATTTTTTTTTAATTTAATTTTTTTTG
>PBFJ01000034.1 GCA_002718715.1 bacterium | reverse complement strand
TTCTATAGAAATCATATCATCATGCTGCCCAGCTTCGTAAGTTAAAGCCTTGAGACCTTTACCTAAAGCATAATTTTCAGTATCTCCAGCAACTTCAGAGAAGTTTTTCCAACCAGTAACAATAAAACTAGAAGATAACTCTGAAGCTAAAATTAAACTCTCTTCCTCAGAAATTAAAAAATCTAAACAAGGACTTTTTGCAGAATGTAAATCTAAAAAAGCATCTTTACCTTCAAACAAAGTCTTTAAAAAACTTACTCTTTCGTATTCAGATGAACCTTCAAATTTATCAAAATTATTATCAACAAAAATCCTATTCATATCTTTATCAATAAACCGAACATTCTGCTTCAATGCTGGAATATTTCCAAAAGCAAAGGTAACCTTACCATTTAGCAAAGTAAATCTACCGGAATTAAGATTTTCCATAAACATTTCAATTGCCTTAACACCACAATGCTCATTTCCATGTATACCACCAAATATCAAAATGTTAGGTCCTGGATTACCAGAATCAAATTCAAAAACTGTATTATCGTTCATTTAATTTAATTATTTTAAATAAATAAACCATAAAAAATGTATTTCTTCAATAAAAGACTAAAATAAAAACAAAATCTAATAAAATTAGTTACAAATGAAACAAAACCTAAAAATAAGGTTATATAGACAAAAACAAATTAATTTAGTAAATTAAATAAAAATAAAACTAAAAATGCAAAATTACGAACATAGAAAAGAATACGAAAAACTCTGTAAAGATGTGATTTTAAGACTCTACGAATTTGGTAACGAATCCGGATTTGAATTATTAGACAAAAAAAGAGTAGAACGAATAAGAAACAAAGCAACTAAAGACCATAAACTTACTCCGCCAAGAAATATTGAGCTTATCAAAGCTTATCATAAACTAATTGATGATGGTGTAATTGAAGCAAACAACACAGTCTTAGGTTTTATTATCAAAAGAAAAATACGATCTTTATCTGGAATTGCAAATATTACCGTAATGCTAAAATCATTTGGATGTCCAGGAAAATGTATATTTTGTCCAACTCAACCGGGAATGCCTAAAAGCTACTTTTCGAATCAACCAGCAATGCTAAGAGCAACCAGAAACAATTTCAATGCCTACATGCAAGTTAAAACCAGATTAAACGGACTTAAAACGCAAGGCCACGATATAACCAAAATTGATATTAGAACCGCTGGAGGAACCTGGAGCAGTTATTTAGATGATTATCAAGAACACTTTATTAAAAGTATTTACTTTGCATTAAATGAAGGCGCAGGAGAAATGCAAGATGTAGAAACTGTAGAAAAAATAATCCAAGAAAAAACTCTTGAAGAACTAATTGAAGAAAACGAAACAGCAAATTCAAGATGCGTAGGCCTTTGGATAGAAACAAGACCTGACTGGGTAACACATAAGGAAATCAAAAAACTTAGAAGATTTGGAGTTACAGGAATCGAACTTGGAATTCAAACCACAGACGACAAAGTTAACGAATTTAACAAAAGAGGACACGGTCTTGAGGAATCTATTAGAGCAACCGAAATATCCAGGGATGCAGGCCTTAAAATTTGTCACCACCTGATGCCAAACCTACCAACCTCAACCTTAGAATCAGACCTACAAACGATTGAAGATACATTTCTAAAAGAAGACTTAAATCCAGATCACATCAAAATATACCCATGTATGGTAGTACCATTTACTGAACTTGCTAAAATGGTAAAAGAAGATCCTTCAATCTACACTCCATATACCGATCCAGAATTAATTGAACTTTTAATTAAAACACTAAAAATAGTTCCAAAATACTGTAGAGTGATTCGAGTACTTAGAGATTTTCCATCTGATTTAGTACTAGAAGGTTCAAAAACTCTTAACTTAAGACAAATCCTAGAAGATAGAGGAGTGGTATCTCAAGACATCAGAGCTAGAGAAATTAAAGACCTAAAAGTAAATGAAGATGCTGTGGATTTTGAAATTATTGAATATACATCAAACAACGGAAGAGAATTTTTTATTTCACTAGTAGACACCTCCCAAGACAAACTCCTTGGTTTATTAAGATTAAGACTTAAAAAAGATTTAAATACTGAAATTGAAGAGATTAAAAACACTGCAATTATCAGAGAAGTTCATGTCTATGGACAAAAACAAACCCTAAAAAAAGATTCATCTTTAAACTCACAAAGTCAACATAGAGGATACGGTAAAAAATTAATGGCAAAAGCAGAAGAAATAGCCAAAGCACATGATTTCAAAAAAATAAGCGTAATTTCAGCTATTGGAACGCGTAAATATTACGAAAAAATAGGTTATAAAAAAGGGGAGACATACATGCTAAAAATGCTATAGACTAGGGAGATTCATTTAAATATTTGTCAGAAAATGTATAATATGATAGAATTAAAGGAATTTAACCCACTATGCATGACAGAAACAAATCGAAGTCGCGCTACCCAACAGAATGAAAACTATTCAGTTCTTCAAACAAATAATGAATCTGAATTATCGAACATGTTAATAACATTATCATCAAAAGTTGATATTGTAACTAACCTAGAACAGGCAAAAACAATGATTTTAACTGATACAAGAAAGGATCTTGATCAACTAATTAGTCAGATTAGAGGCCAAACACAAACAATTGATGCCATCAGAAGTAAACAATCTGAACTAGAATCAGCTGTCTCTAGCTTAATGGAATTGAAAAAACAATTTTCAGAAAGCTCAGAAGAAAGCACAAACATAGATTTATCCCTAGCAATTCGAGAGCAAGAATTAATGATTTTAACCCTAAATAGGGAAATAAAAAACCTAAAGAAAATATCTGATATTTTCGGAAGCACTGTTGAAGAAGAAAACCAAGAAACAGATCAAACAGAAGTAGAAAGAGTAAAATCAATAATGAATGATGAAAATCAAAAAGCGAGACTTCTTTCTATCTTAAAAAACCAATACATTACAAAAGTATTACCAATTAACGATACATACAGAGTAAAACTAGTAGAACTATTAGAGAGTAATGATTTTAGCTCTGAAAAACTTATATTAGAGATGAAAAAAGCATTTGAGCATTATGAACAAAACCTAGAAAGATCAGCTCTTGTGAGAATACTTGAACATGTAGGACTAAGAGAACTAATAAGATCTGCAAAAGAAAATATCTACATATTTTTAGTAACAATTCTTAGATTTGATTTCACAGTATCTGCTGAATCAACAATAGGAGCAATCACTAGTTTAACTACAGAGTTTGCAAGTACAGTTGGAAGCCTAGTAAGACAAGATAATATAGAAAATAGAATTCTAAGAAGACAACAAACATCAATCAATAACGAAATAAAAAGAATTAACCCAAATGGTGCAACACTTTCCATGAATCAAATTAGAAATCTTACAAGTTTACCTTTAAGAGAACTTCAAAGATATTGTGAAGCACACCCTCAAAATACAGCATGCCTAGTTATCAAAAGAATGATAACTCAAAACAAAGAGGCAATCCTTCAAAGGATAATTGAAAAAGTAAATCAAAGCGATCGATATACAGATCAAGCAAAACAAAGATTAATTCAAAAAATTCAATGCGGACAATTTGATTTTGAAAGATTAAGATTTTCAACGCTGCTAGCATTTGTAGACAATCAAGAAGATGGACAGTTTTGGGACCAAATGCAAGGAACTTCAGTTTACTATGCAGCAAATGTTGGAAGAGTGTACTCAAGAGCGGTAAATATAGGTATTCTAGCCACAGAATCTAGATCCGTACTTAAAAATATTACATTATCAGAGGATCTTACCTTAAGATCAAAATTAGGAGGTAATACTAACGAATTATTGGAATTACTTGAAAGTTCAAATCAACCCCACAGAACAGTTATAAGTGATTTTGACAAAAGTGTCAGAGAAGTGTGTGATAAAAATCAAGTAAACAATAGAAATGCAGTAAAAGAAGCAACTAAACGAGCTGCTAAATATAAGTTAGAACTCCAAGCAGCATACGAACATGTTAAAAGTCTACCTACTTCCACTGAAAGAACAAAACTTCTAAGAATTATAGAAGGAAGATTAATTGAACTTCAAAATGCAGCAACAAGATTAAATAGAGCAAGATATGGTGCCGTTGGAGATTTTATAGAAACAACAGGTGCTGGACGAAGACTTGATAACATTTCAGGCCACAGTTCAAGAATGGAAAGACTTTTTAATAATAGATTAACAAAAACAGTTACAACAGGAGCAAAATGGGCCTTAATAAATGGTATTTTATGCGGTGCTCCTCAAGTATACAATGTTTTTACAGGCCAATGTAATACAACCGAAGCACTTAGAAACACAGCATCAACCATGAGATACTGTATTCCAGTATACGGAACATATTTATCATGGAGAGATTTTGCAAATAATCCATCCTTTTTAGGAGGTATAACTGCATGTTGTTCTACAGTATTAGATGTTGCAGGTTTGCCACTAAAAATAGCAGGAATAGCAGGTAGACTTGGATTTGGACTAATAAAAACAACAGGATTAAACACTGTACTAAGAGCTGCAAGCAGCACTGCAACAAAAGTTTTATTTGGTTCAATTGGTGGATCGCTTCTATTGGACTACATGTTACAAGAAGATGCGGGAACATCAGCAGGCACTGCACTTCAACAATCCTACAACATCCTAGGAATTGGAGGTCAACTTGATGATTATCTTGAAATGTCTCCACTTGAAAGATTAGAAGATGAAGTTATGGGAGAAATAGAATATCAAGTACAAAGCCTACAATCGTTTGAATCAAGCGACCAATATTCAAGAATGCCAGCAGCAGTTTCTACAAATTAATAAATTAATTATAAATCATGAAAATCAAATATTTCCAAACACTGAAAGTATCAATAAGTATAATCTTACTTGGATTACTATATTATGTAGCCGCACCACATACAGGTGAAAATTTAATTTACTTGCAATCAATTATGGTTGTTACAGTTATATTGTTAATAATAAGTGCCTTTGAAGAATATTCTAAGTTATTTAGAAGGTAAGCATTTACTACCTACCGAATACATACTTAACACCGCACAAGATACATTGTGCGGTGTTGTTGTTTATAAAGACTTCACAAAAAAATTGATTATCCTCTAGTCTAATCTAAAGATCAAATTCCTTTATAGATCGATGCATACGATCAATTAAAATTGGAAATTTTTCTAAACTTGGATCCATATCAAAAATTTCTTGTGCAGCTTCTTGTGTAAGCTTAACAAGCTTAGTATCTGATAAACTAGCCATTTTTAAATCTGGAATCCCCGATTGTCTGGTTCCAAAGACTTCCCCAGGACCACGGAGCTCTAAATCGATCTCTGAGAGCTTAAATCCATCAGAATGATCACACATAGCCTTCATTCGAGTTCTTGTATTCTCAGATCGCGATTTAACGAACAAAAAACAGTAAGACTGATGTTCACCTCGTCCAACACGACCTCTTAACTGATGCAACTGAGCTAAACCGAATCTATCAGCATCTTCAATTACTATAATTGATGAGTTTGGAATATCAATACCAACTTCAATTACTGTAGTTGCAACTAAAATATCATATTTTTTATCTCTAAAATCCAACATAACCTGATCTTTCTCATTTTGTTTCATTTTTCCATGTACCAAACCAACTTTTAAATTTGGAAATACAACTTCCCTTAATCTATCAAATTCACTAACTACAGATTTAGATTCAATTATATCAGAGTCCTCCACTAATGGACAAATTACAAAAGCTTGTCTACCTGCTTTAACTTGGGATTCAATCCAATAGTAACTTTCTTGTCTTTTACTTTCCGGAACTAATCTTGTAATGATTTCTTTTCGGCCGGCTGGTTTTTCATCTAAGATAGAAAGATCTTGATCGCCATAAATAGTTAAGGCTAAAGTTCTTGGAATTGGAGTTGCTGTCATAGCTAACACATGAGGTTTACCAAATTTCTTTAAAAAAGCTCTTTGATTAACTCCAAACCTATGCTGCTCATCAATTACAGCCAAACCTAAATTTCTAAATTCAACAGAATCCTGAATAATAGCATGAGTTCCTACAACGATATCTATTAATCCATTTTTTAGACCAATTTTAACCTGTTCTTTTTGTTTTGCAGTCAAACTTCCGGTTAAAACCTGAATATTCATTCCAAATTGAGTCATTAACTTCACAAAACCTTTATAGTGCTGATTAGCTAAAATTTCAGTTGGAGCCATAATCAAAGCCTGAAAACCTGATTTAACAGCAATAAAAATACTTGCAGCAGCTACCAAAGTCTTACCAGCTCCCACATCACCTTCAAGCAAGCGACTCATCGATCTATCTTTACTTAAATCCTCTTGAACTTCAGCAATCGCTCTTAGCTGAGCATTAGTTAACTTAAAAGGTAAAATTTTCAAAAAATCCTCAATATCATACAAATCCATGTCCATCTTTTTTCCAGTAAAGCTACACTCAAGTTTTTGATACTGCTTAGAAACTAAATTTTTTAAATTGATATATAAAAGTTCTTCAAAACCAAGTCTAAACCGAGCATTAATTAAATCTTCTTGAGACGAAGGATAATGCAAATTTTTAACAGCTTCATTAAAATCCATTAATTTATACTTTTCACGAATATCACTATCAAGAGGATCTTTTAAAAGATTCGTAAACTCTAAAAGTGGATGAATTTTTTCACGCAGCCACTTAGAATTAATTTTCCCAGATTGATTATACACAGGTATTAACCCTCCACTATGTACAAGCGGTTTATTTGGATTAAAAACTTCCCATTTTGGGCTTAACATTTTTTTTCTGGATCCTTGTTCCTTAATCTTACCAGTTACAACTACCTCTACCCCATTTCTTAAAATCCTTTTTAAATACTCTTGATTAAAAAACATAAGGTCTATCTCCCCTGTTTCATCAACCAATTTACAGGTGAGCATAAACTTACCCGTGCGAGTTCGAGTACCAATAACATTTTTTAAAGTACCCTTACAACTTAAGGATTCAAAAGTATTTAAGCAGTCGACAGTAACAAACTCTCCATCATCTGAGTATCTCCATGGGAAGTTTAACAATAAATCTTCCAAAGTGTTTATACCCATGAAAGAAAGCTCATTTATGTGAGCTTTTGTAGTTCGTATAACTTTATCTAGGGTAGAATTTAACATAAATTATTCAACAACAATTTTTAAGAATTTTCTTTTTCCAACCTTTAAAACACCTGAAAAACCAGTTTTAAAAGTATGTTCATGACTATTAATTTTTTGACCTTCAAAAATAGAAACTCCACCTTGCTGAATTAATCTTCTACCTTCTGAATTTGAAGAGATTAAATTTTTAAGCATCATAATTTCAAGTACTGTTTTACTTTCATCAACCACAATACTATCAATATCATCTGGAAGCTTTTTATCTTTAAATACAGTCTTAAAATGCTCTGCTGCAAGCTTTGCATTTTCTTCCCCATCAAAATTTGCAACAATATGCAACGCAAGATCAGCTTTTAAATCTCGTGGATTAGTACCAGATGCAAATCTCTGCCTTAAGTTTTCCAATTCTACTTTAGAATACCTAGATAAACTTTCAGCATAAGTCAGAATTAAATGATCCGGAATCGACATTAACTTACCATATTTATCGTTAGCAGTATCAGAAAAAGCTATATAGTTTCCAAGTGATTGCGACATTTTTTGTGTACCATCCGTACCAATCAAAAGATTCATAGCTATTATATTTTGTGGTTTTTGACCAGCATTCTCCTGAAGAGGTCTAGCTTGAAGCTCATTAAAGGTTTGGTCGGTACCAATTACCGTTAAATCACTTTCCATTTCAACCGAATCATAACCTTGCAAAAGTGGATAAACTAACTCATGAAGACCAATTGAGGCACCTTGCTCAATTCTTTTTTGAAACATATCTCTTTCTAACATTCTAGCAACCGTAGATTTAGACATTAATCTTAATAAATCCTCAGCTGACATTTTATCGTACCAATCTCCATTATAGATTACTTCTAATTTATCACGATCTAAAACTATAGAAATTTGGTCAATGTAAGCTTGGGCTAAATCCATAACAGTTTTTTTATCACGCATATTACGAGACTCTAATTTATCAGATGGATCTCCAAATCTACCAGTAAATGAACCAATTAAAAATTGGATTGTGTGTCCCCTTTGTTGGAAAGCTCTTAGTTTTTCATAGTTTACCGCATAACCTAAATGTAAATCTCTAGTAGTTGGATCAACACCGTGTTTAATTTTTAACATTTTTCCATCAACCAAATCCGACATTAAATCCTCTTTAACAATTACATCACTCACTCCCCTTTCTAATAAATCAGTGTAAAACTGATATCTTTCCATTCTATCCAAGACTTCTGTAGATTGTTTAAATTCAACCTCTAAATTTTCAGCAGACAATACTTGAGTATCCATCGAGGTAAATTCAAAATATTCTTCAATATAAGCTGTAAATTCATCAATTAATTTTTGATTTTCGATTTCATCCTTTAAGCTTTCGATTCTAAATAAAATATTTTGCGACCTTGGTCTAATCTTTTGAGTATCAGATTGTTTAGAAACCCAATCTAAACACATAACTTCATTACTATCAGAGAAAACTAAAGAGTCACTAACTTCTTCATGGGTATCTTTATTTAACTTTTTAAATTTTTCAACACCTGAAGTAAACCGAATCTCCATATTACCTGAAATTCTATCAACATCATAAGCTCCAATTGGCGTTAAACTATGCAGTGAAAAATAATTATAAGCATCAATAATTGGATGATGCAAAATTAAATCTTTCTTTTTAGCAACAATTAAATTAATCATTGAACGAGTTGAAACTTGAGCATGCTTTAATCCAAGTTCTTCTAATAAATTTTCGTAATCAGTAATATCAGTTATAGTTTCGAGACCTCCATGACCTCTTAATCTAGAAAAAACTTCGTTTAATCCATCATAAAGTTCATGTTCTTTGCCTTCTTTAAATTTTAAGTTTTCAAAATATATAAAATTTGAATGTAACTTAGGTAATTTTTCAAAAATTTCTGCTTGAATAGATATTCTCATAGTGTTCTTTAATTTAAGTAAATTTTAAAGAAATACTAAGATTAATACAAGAAAAAAGACCCAAATAGGTCTAAAATTAATTATCAAACTTTTCTAATAAGGAGGAATAACGTAATAGATCTTCAGAACAATGTAATTTAGCAAAACTTTGATTAGAAGTAACAATACTATTATCTAAATTAAGATTATAAACATACTTTACATTTTGAGCTGTACCACTTTGTCTATATGTAATATTTCCATATGAAAAACTTTCTAAATCATATCTAAAATACTCACAATTAACAACATCAGAATCATCAGAATTAGACATTGGACACACAACATATCTGACAAATTCTTGATTTAAATTGTATAAAACATATGAATCATTAAATAAATAAACTTCTCTATTCATGAATTCAACAAAAGTAGTTTCAGAATTTAAATCAATTGATTCTAATTGATTCAAGTTAGATATAAAATGATTTAAATCAATATCTGCAGAATTAATTAAACACCCTTGAATTGGTGTAAAATCTTCAATTAAATAATTATCGATAAAATTATTAGGATTTATACCAACGTTTTTTAACAATTTATTATATTTAATAATGAATTCATTCCACAATCCACAAGATGGAACTTTAAAACGTTCATTATCAATATCTGTAGAAGATATAAAAAAAATACCACTGTTATTTAGAATTCTATATTTAAGACCATTATTTCCAAAAGGAGTAATATCTAGAAGAAATTCTCTAGATGAAAATCCATCAAAATAAAATCTATAGATTTCACTTCCATCTTCAGAAAGAGACTTATTAAGTGTAAGTTCAGAAACTTCATTATTATGAGAAACTAAATAACGTAGAATATTTGACTGAAAAGAATCAACTTCAACAAAATTATAAGTAAAGTTATCAAAATTACTAAAAATGTTTAAAAATTCAGAAAATTCAGATTCTACAGAATTGTCTCCACAATACCCTGGAAGATTATCCGACATAACAGAATCTGCAATCTGATAATCAGGTGATTCTAAATCTCTACCTTGATCTGAATCAAATGACATATCACTATTAACAACTGAAGTAAAAGAATCATTAATACCTGTAGCTAGAGAATCAACTCTCCTAACAGAATCCTCGCATGCAACAATTGAACTTAAAGATAATAAAAAAGGAAAGATTTTCTTATTTAAATAATTAAATTTCATAAAAAACATTAAAATACCCAATCAAGATAAACAAAATTAAATGATTTGTCAAACACATAACAGATATTTATTATTTACTTGATTTAACAAAATTACTAAATCAAAAACAAAAATCAACACTATTTAAAATCAAAACAAATAAACAAAAAGAAATCAATAAATTTAATCAGATAAAAAACCAATTGAATTAGATGCAATAACTTTATCTATATCAAAATCAGGAATTCGATTTGAACATTTAGATTTTTTCAAATAAGAGTTTAACAAACTATCTAAACACGAATCAAAAGCATCTTCATATATATCTAAAGGGAAATGATCAAGCAATGCTAAAATAGCCATTTCTAAATCTGACTTTAATAATCTTAATTGATTAGTTTTTTTACAAGAATAAACCTTTAAAAAAACAGACTGAAATTTTCTATAAGAATAAGTAACCTTTGAGCTTAAAACCTTAAACATAATCATTCTAAATAAATAATGGGATCTTGTAGAATCTAAATCCAACAATGAATTTAAAATATCTTCTAAATCTTTCTTATACAATAAAGACTCTATGAAAACATCAAATAAATTCAAAGATTCAAGTATATCAAAAAACAAAATTAGATTAGTACTATCAATACCCCTTTCTAAAATATGTAATAAAAAACCTTGATTCACAGTTTTATTTACTTCATAAACAGACTTTAAAGTAGAAACATACCTTAAAGAATCAACTTCTGGATAAGTTGAAAAATCTAAAAAATCAGACTTTTCGTTTATATTATCTGATAAACTTCCAAAAGTAAAAGAATCTATCTTTTTAAATCTTAATAACACATTTAAAAAATAATGAAACAATATAGCTACAGTATTACTTTTAAATTCAAGAACAAACTCCAATTTAGATATCTCTAAATAATCTTCGATTAATTTAAAAGTAATTTCATGAAGATCATCTTTATTTTCAAAAAGAAAAAATTCTAAATTTAAAGAAGAAAAAGAACAAAAAATACTATAAACTCCAGAAAGATTTTTTAAAGTAGTCTCAGCTTTCAAAAGATCAAAAGCTTGACTTAATTTACCCTGTAAAGTACTAACAGATTCTAAAAACTCTAAAGAAGTATACTTTTTATAAAGTTCATTCAAACTAAACTCATCTATATCATTATTCAATAATTCCTTAACATAGTTATAACTAGATCCAGTAAGTAAATTTAGTTCAATTTGTTGAACATCAAATTTACAAGCTATAGATTGATTCGTTAACCTAGCCTTTTTAAAGAAAGCAGAATAAGACTCAAGTGAATTATTAGAAGGTATCAAATGAGGCAAAAAAAGTTGGCAAGCAAATTGATTTTGTTCTTCAATTTGATCTCCTTTCTTCATCAATAAAAATCTTGAATCAAAAACACCTGAATCCAAATAAGAGCCTATATAAAAAAGTAAACTCTTTAATAAATTAAATGTAACATATGTCGAAGTAAAATTTGAAAGATCTAAAACTTTTAGTTTTGATTCAATAAAAAGCTTTAAAAAATCTAAATAAAGAAAAAAAGTCTCTTCCTTATCAGAATAAGAATTTAAATTAACAAGGTCATCAGCAGGCTGATCATATAATACATTATTTGAACATTCATAATTAAAAATCGTTGGTAAAAATTCAGAGGAGATCAACTTTAAATCTTTAGAGCTTAAATTATATGTTTTGGTGATTTCAACTAAGTTTTTAAAAGAATAAAGAGATTTAACAGGCAAACAATTAACGTCTAGAGTAAATTCGTCATATCTTAAATAACAAAAATCATCAGTTAAATAATGTAAAAAATGAATAACTGTATGGACATTATAAAAAGAAAAATAAAAAGTAGAATTTCTAGACTCCAAGAAAAGCTCACCATCTAAAGTATAAAAATTTACAGGAGTAAAATCTCTAGCAATATCATTGTAAATCCTTTGAATTTTTTCAATGTCATTTAAAAAACCCTCTCCATGTCTCATTAAAATTTCATCAAGTTCTAGAATTGCAAAATGATTTCGCAACAAAGACTGTTCATTATTTAAAAAATTATTATAAGAATAAAACTCAGTAGAGAATAAAACTGGTTTTAAAGAGAAACCATTGTCAGAGGATATAATCACTTTAGAATCATAAACATTTATAAAACTAAGCTTAGAATGAATAATATTTGATATCATACCAGAAAACTCAGCACCTAAAGCTTCTACACTAAAAAAAGTTTTCAATTCCTTTAACTGCAACACCACCTCAGAAGAACTATCTTTTAACTTAGCCCACATATCCTTCACAAAAGTTTTTGAAGTTTGTGTTCTCATACAATTTTCAGCCAGTTTTTTAGTGAAAGAAACAAAATGGGGTTTTAAAGAATCATCGATTTGATTAACAGAATAAATTTGAGCCTTAACATAATCGGGACGTGTTACAAATGCAGTATAACCAATTAATTCAAGAACAAAATTATAAATATTTTGACTATAATCAATACCATTATCAAGTTTATCAAGTTGAGCTAAAAAAACATCTACATCGTCTTTACGAACTAGCTTATCGTTTTTCCTGAAAATTGAATTCGAAAACAATGCGTAAACAATTTTCTTAAAAAGTTTTTGACTTACAGCAGCACCATCATCATAAATATCTGAAATTAAAGAATTTAGTATTAAATGACCTATTTCAAAATACATATCCGTATTGAAATCCAATAGTTCATTTCTATCAACTCTAGTTAATCTATTTAACCCCATCTTCTTTGATTTTAATTACTAAATCATCAATATAAGCAGATAAAATCTCATAAGTTTGTGAGTCTTTATCAACTGAAAAATCATTAAATAGACTAACTTTAAAATTCTCAATCAATTTATTCTGAACAAATTTCAAGCTTGTTTTTTCAAAAAAAACAGGAACTTCATTTAAGACTCTTTGAGAAATCTTTAACATAAGAGAAACTTCATTATTAACTTCTTCAACTTGTTGAACAACAATCTCATCATTGGTACCATGATTAAGATCTACATCCCCCGAAGAATCTAAAACCTCAAGAAGATCAGTCTTAGGTTTAAGATCAATGTCTTCATCAACAACCTTAGGCTTTGGAGGCTTAATAGCATTCTGGAGAATATTTAATTTTGACTTAAACTCACTCAAATATTCATGAATATAACCATGATAACTTCTTATATACGGAGGAATAAATACTGAACTATTATTCTTAAGTTTATATAAAAAAGAAGACCTATCTAACAATTCAAACAATATATCATATAACAAGCAAAATCTTTCTTTTCTGTAATCAACACACAAATCAAAATCAGAACCTGGGGCATAAATAATTTGAGAAAGTAAAGAAGACTCTTGAACAATATCAATCAATTTATCCTCAAAAGAAAATTCTTGTTTAGGAAACTCACTATCTTCAATATCACTAATTAAACCATGATATATTCTAAAGAAAGATTTATCATCAAATGAATACTCAAGAGAGTACATACCTCTATGATTCTTGTAAAAAATATCTTGCAACTGTTCAGGTTTAGGAAAATCAAAATCAATCAAAGCAGCATCAACATTAATTAAACACCCTGAATTAAAATGATTAGGATAAGCTTTAAAAAAGTTTTCTTCTACAGCTTCTGTCATCAAAAGCTTTAAATCAGGTAAAAAAGCAAACATACTTTCCTTATAATCATAAAAACGAAGGTAGGTCTGACTTGAAAACCTAACTTGATACTCATGCAGAACCTCTCTCATCAAAGAAAGAGCAAGGTCTTCATTAATTTTATATAATACTGCAATTTTAGAAAAGAAATCATATAAACAACCATCATCTTCAAGAATATCACTTAACAATTTATTCCTTAGTATTTTATTCGAAGAAGGATAACCAAGAGGAATCGAAACTGAATCTTGTAAAATATTAGATAAATACATAATAGGACAAAAACCTACATTCTCAAATAAAGGCTCAATATCAATCTCTTTAAATTGAGCTAAAATCAATACAGATGAAACAGCAATTACCGAATCACTCAAAACCTTATCTGTAATATCATCTAAGTCATGACTTGAAAGATCAGATACTATTTCAGAACATTTTTCAAAATCTAAATCTTTTAAATCAGATACACTTAACCCTAAATTAAATTCAGTAAAAATCCTATCCAACTCTAAACTCTCAGAACTAAGACTTTTTAATAATTTCAAATAAAGCTTATTTTTCATTTCAGCAGATACAGATAAATCAGACTGCCTTGAAACAGAAATACTTTTATTTACTTTTGTTATTGACATATTTATAATTATTATCAAGCGCATAATACATAATCAAAATATTTTGTCAAACAAGCAAAAAATACCCAAAAAAAATATTCACTAAATTAATTTTCCCTAGATAGCAATAATCTATTCAAACTTAATAAATCATCTTCACAATGAAAAGGTACAAATAAATTTAAATAATCCATATTTGCAACATTTGCATTCAAATCTAAATTTAAAAATATAATCGGCTTACGATAATGATAATTACCAGTATTAGAATCTGTTAGTGTTATTTTATAATCATTCTTACTTATAGAACTAACATTGAGTTCATATAAATTACAATTATAAACACCATCAACTCCAACAGTAATCAAAGGACATACTCTATAAAGAATTGTATTACCTCTACCTGAAAAATATTTATAATAAGTAAATCCATCTTTGAAAGCTAACTCTTTATCGAAGTACTCAGAGTAAACAATTTCATTAGATCTTAAAATTACTTCTTCAATTTCTTGAACATCATAGACATACTCCTTTAAATTCTTATCAACAGAATTAATCAAGCAACTAGATATAATTTGATCAGACTCTAAAACATCTTGTTCCGATATTAAATTAAATCCAATTTGATTATTTAAATTGATATAAAAATCATAAAACTGATCAAAAACACCACATGCTGGAACGGTAAAATTATAAATCGAAAGATCATTAGGATCTACACTAAAAGAAATATCCCCATCATCAAATTTATATAAAACAGAGAAAGCTTTTCCATCATTGTAACCTATACGCAAAAAACTACTCAATTCATTAGCATAACTAAAAGATAAAACATAATCATTAAGTAAACCAGTGCCATTTTCACTATGTAATCCTTCAAGAGATGTAGGAGTATAGGTAACATAAAATTCCCTACCTCTTAAACTTGATTTAAAGTTTCTATCTCGGGGGTGATCAACATCAACTCGTGTATATTCTAAATTCAAAAATTCAGTTAATTCAATAATCTTAGATCTAACTGTAGTTTCAACATTATTATCTCCACAATAATATACATTTGATTGAGTCATATCATTTACAACAGAATCATCAGCATCAGATCCCTGATCAAAATCAACTTCATTTAAAACTGAATTATAGTCCATATTAGACTGTTCAATCAAATCAAGGGTTGCTTTATTAGATTCCTCACACCCGACTACATAACTTACAGAAGCCATTACAAAAGGAACCAAATAAGACTTTATATTTTTTAAAAACATATTTTTTTATTAGAAAATTTCAAATGCATAATAAGCACTAAGCTAAAAATGTCAAATCTTAAAAAGATATAAACAGTATTTGCATTTAAGTTAAATCATAAAAGTAAATAAAAATTTGCATTATTTGACAAAAAGAATAATATACAAACATGAAAATTATTTATCAAAACGATTTTAACCAAAGAATCGATCAATATCTGACTCAAAACTTAGAAAAATCAAGAAACCAAATTCAAAATTTAATAAAAGATGGTTTTATTTTAGTAAACAATCAAAAAGTTACAAAAAAGTATCAACTTTCTTTAAATGATGAAATTACAATTGAATTTCCAGAAGTAAAAACTCAGAAAGGCATTCAAGGTAAAATTAACATAGCCTATGAAAACGATGAATTTTTAGCTATTAACAAACCTGCTAATTTATCGGTTCATAACGACATAAACCTAAATCAAGACAGAACATTGGTTGATCTTTTAATCGGAAACAAAATTAAATTATCTACAATTGGAGCTCCAATTAGACCAGGCGTAGTTCACAGACTAGATAAAGACACAAGTGGAATAGTTTTAATTGCAAAAAACGATAAAGCACATGTAGAACTATCAAGTCTATTTTCAGATAAAAAAATCACTAAAACTTATTTATGTCTGGTTCAAAACGTTCCTAAAACACAAAAAGGTACGATTAATTCACCTATTAAAAGACATCACGAAGAAAGAACTAAAATGACAATATCAAGTCACTTTGACGCAAAACCAGCCGTAACCCACTTTGAAATTCTTCAAAATTATAAATATTTAGACACTTATTACAGTTTATTAAAAGTAAACATCGAAACTGGTAGAACACACCAAATCAGAGTTCATATGCAAGCAATCGATCACCCAATAGTTGCGGATCAAAAATATGGCAACCAAAAAACAAATCAAGATTTTAAAAAAATAGGATTAAAAAGACAGTTTTTACATGCTGCTAGTTTAGAATTTGACTTTAAAAACGAACATCACCTAATCCAAACTGAACTCCCCGAAGAATTACAAAAAATACTAGATAAACTTACAATTGTTTAAACTTTTCTTCTAAGACCTTATTAAAGTTATTCCAATTTTCAAATATGTAAGCAGGAAGCAAACCACTATCTTCAAATTCATCTTTAAAAGAAGTATATTTACAGTACGCAAAAAAATGGAAACCCATATACTCCGAAATCTTAAAATCTGTTACATGATCACCGACACTAATAATTTGATTAGCTTTAATTCCTTCTTTTGAAAGTTTATCATAAACATGCATAAACATAGCCGGCTCTGGCTTTGCAGCAAAACCATCCTGTCTTGATATAACAGCTATAAAATCATCATTCTTAAAACCTAACTGACGCAATCTATCACGCAATCCAAATTTTCTGTTAGAAACTATAGCAATTTTAATTTTATTTTGAATTAAAACTTTAAACCATTCTAAAAAAGCAAATTCTGTATAATATTGATAATCTGAATACTTTGTTTTAAACAAAGCATATAAATCAACAGCAGAAATTTTAATTTGTAAATTAGATTTCAAATTTAAGATACTCTCAAACATTTCAACTAAAGCCGAATTCATTCTTAAAATTTTCATAACATCTTCTCTACACAAAACTACATTAAATTCCTTAAGAAAAAGTTTAGATAAAACCTCAAACAAACTTTTATTTGTTGAACTAATAGTATTATCAAAATCAAAAATAATGGCTTTGATACCATTAAATTTTAAAATTTCTATATTTTTTAAAATATCCATTTTTAAAAATTAAAAAAACCCACCAGAAAGTGGGTAGTTTTTTTTATTTACAAGCTGTAACCTCTAAAGTTGTTTCATGCTGTCTAGCACCACTATTGATTCGGTATCTTTTTTTAGGCTTCATTTTAAAAACTCTAACCTTTTTACCTTTTTGGTTTGATACTACTTTGAAAGTAACTTCAGATCCTTCAACATAAGGAGCTCCTAACTCAACAGTTTTACCATCTTCAGAAAACTTAGCTAAAACTTTATCACATTTAATAGTTTTAGATTCTTCAACGTTTTGGTTATTAACAGTCAATACATCACCTTTTTTAACTTTGTATTGGTGTCCAGCAAATTCTACTACGAAATACATGTTTTACAATTTAATAAATTTCCATCAAATTCTAGTCAAAATAAACTAAAAATGCAAGTTATTTTTTAAAAAACTTCTCATTCATAAGTTCTTGAGCTCTTTTAAAGATATCAAAAAGCTTATCCAGTTCAGATTTATGGAAATCACTAAGCACAAAATCACTTAACTTAGACACTCTATCCTCTATTTCAATACCAAGTTTTAAACGAGAAAAATCATGTTCTTTAAGTTTAAAAATAATATCTCGCATACCATTATGAGTTCCCGCAGAACCTTTAGATCTAAAACGAATATCTTCAAAAGATAAATCTATATCATCAAATACAATTAAGATATCTTTTAAATCAACCTTAAAATAATTCATTAAAAGCAAAACACAATCTCCAGATAAATTCATATAAGTGGTTGGTTTTACCAAAACAACTTTTTCTCCATCAATAAAACCTTCACTAATATAAGATTTAAGATTCTTCTTTAATGAAAAATCAGAAAAATTAAAACCTTGTTTTAAAAAATCTAAATATAGAAAGCCTATATTATGTCTCGTTTTTAAATATTTATCACCAACATTTCCAAGTCCAAAAATAAGTTTCATAAATTTAAATTACTCTCCTCTATATATTAACTCTTTTGAATCAATTAAAATAATATCTCCTACTTTAATACCAGCTTTCCTCAGATCTTTATTAATTCCAAGCTTACCAATAACATCATAAACTCTTGCTAAAGCCTGTCGATTAGCATAATCGGTCATATTTGAAATTTGTTCCAAACGTGGACACTTAATCTCAAAAATAGAAGCTAAATATTCATTATCCATAAATTGATCAACATGTTCCTTTTCTCCTACCTTTTCAACAGTAAAGGCTTTTGGATTTTTCAGATGAGGGGTATACGTAGTTACCTCAGCTTCAACATCGTTTATTTCAATCTCTTGTATAATCTTAGATCTGTGAGAAACAATGAAGTCATATAAATCAAAAACTAAAGAATTTAAATTTTTATGAGTTACAGCTGAAATACAGTAGTATTTATCCTTTAACTTTGGAAACTTATCAAAAAATTCATCCAATTTAAAATTTAACTCCTCTTCATCAATTGCATCAATTTTATTAAACACTAAAAATTGTGGTCGATCAGCAAGCTCAGCTGAAAATTTCTCTAATTCATTATTAATAACTGAATAATTCTCAATAAAATTATCATCTAAAATATCGACTAAATGAATTAAAATAGGTGCTCTTTGCACATGTCTTAAAAACTGTATCCCTAAACCTTTTCCTCCAGATGCACCTTCTATCAAACCAGGAATATCGGCAACCACAAAACTCCCATCTTGGTTTTTATCAAATTCAGATAACTTTACAACACCCAAATTAGGAATCAAAGTTGTAAAAGGATAATCAGCAATTTTAGGCTTAGCATTTGATATTACAGAAATTAAAGTAGATTTCCCCGCGGATGGAATTCCAATGATTGCACAATCCGCAACTAACTGTAATTCTAAGTCAACTTCAAGCTCTTGACCTTCCTCCCCTAATTCAGCAAATTTTGGTGCTTGTCTAGTAGAAGTTTTAAAATGAGCATTACCAAATCCACCTTTACCTCCTTTTGCAACCATAACTCGAGTCTTAGGTTCATTTAAATCAAAGATCAAATCCTTAGTTAAAGAATCAATAATTTTAGTCCCCAACGGAACTTTTAATATTAGGTCATCACCGGCTTTACCTGCACAATTTTTCTTACCACCACCAGCACCATTTGAAGATTCAAAATGTTTAGTTGAAAGATAATCAGAAAGTGTATTTAAATTTAAATCAACTTCAAAAAAGATATTTCCACCACTACCACCATTTCCACCATCAGGTCCTCCCCAAGGCTCAAATTTCTCTCGTCTGAATGAAACTAGTCCATCCCCTCCCTTACCAGCTTTAACTTTAACCGAAGCTTCGTCTGAAAACATTTTATATAGATTATTTAAATAAAAAACTTTATAATAAAACCTTATAACAAAGTTTATGGAAAAACAAGTCCCAAACCTACAAATAAGCTTTGATTTAAAATCAATCAATCCAAAAGAAAAAACACTTAAAGACGAACTTTTAGGATACAACTTTTTAGAAGAAAATATTCAAGGATTTATAAGACTACAAGTCTTCACTAAAATGCTTCATCCTTTAAGAAGGGTAACCACCATAGAATACAACAATTTATTTCTAGAACACATAGAAAACTCTAACTTCCAATTAAATGTACTACAGGACAGCCAACATTTTACATTTGAAAAATTCTTAGAGCTACAAAAAATTTTATTTATTATAAAAAAACTAAATGGACTCATGTGCTCTTTTAACACACAAAGAATCAACATACTTTCTAGTGTTACACACTTACAAGCAGACTATTTATTTGATCTTGGAAATAGCATGTTAGATATTTCACCAGCCATCGATAAAATACCTGAAAAGAAAATAGAAAGAATACACTTTTATCTCCTATCAATTTTATTTAAAATTATTAACATGGAGACACTACCACCATTTATTGATTCAGATACATTATCAGCATTAGAACTATCAAATGTAAGAGATTTTTACCCAGAACTTCTGGACATTTGCTTTAAAGAATACTCTAGCACAATGCTAAAAAACTATTATTTTGATAAACACTTTAAGCTAACCTATCACTAAATGAAAGCAATATTAATCACAAACAAAAATAACCTGGAATATTTAACAGGTAAAAATTATAGCAATATGTTTTCAATCATTATAAATGAAAAAAAGCATTTATTTACAGATCCAAGGTACAAAATTGCCATAAAAGAATGTAAAAACTTTAAAGTCTGGATTTATTCAGATATCAAAGAAACGATACAAGAATTTCTAAAAGAAAACCCAATAGAAGAACTAATGTTTGAGCCAAGTGATTTAACAATATCTAAGCATAAATTCTTCAAAAAAATTTTTAAAGGAGTAAAACTAAAAGCCTTAAAAGAAAATCCAATCTTCACAAAAAGAAAAATAAAAACACAAGAAGAAATCGATAATATTAAAAAATCACAAAAACTAAATGAAAAAATCTACTCACACACTATAAAGAAAATTAAAGAAGGTGTAAGTGAAAAACAAATTGCAAGCTTTATTAAAATCCAAGCTCTAAATGAAAATTCAGAAATTTCATTTGAACCAATCGTAGGATTCGCAGAAAACTCAGCCAACATCCATCATAAACCAAGCGACAAAAAATACAAAAATGGAGACTGTGTACTAATTGACATGGGAGTAAAATACAAAAATTACTGCTCGGATATGACCAGAGTAATACCATCCAAAAACAAAAATTACCAAAAGCATTACAACTTTCTAAAAAAACTAATCAAAAAAATAGAAGAAAATTTCAACAAATTTAAAACCCTTGAAGACATAGATAAATTTGCAAGAAAAGAATATGAAAAATTAGACAACATAAGCCTCCCCCATTCATTAGGCCATGGAATAGGAATCCAAGTCCACGAAAAACCATTCTTTGGAGAAAAAACTCCTATCCAAGATGGTCTTGTTTTTACAATAGAACCAGGAATTTATATAGAAGAAAAATACGGAATAAGACTTGAAAACATTTACTACATTCAAAACAAAAAATTAATAAACTGCAACACTTTAGATTTTTAATTCTGTCAACAGAACTCCTTTGACTAATAAACTGGACAGATGTAGATTGATTTTATCTAACCCTAATATCATGTGTGGTATTTTTTGCTTTTCTTCAAATGAAGAAATAAACTCAAACACAGGCGTAAACGGACTAAAAAAACTCGAATATAGAGGCTATGACTCCTTTGGAGCCTTTCAAATCAACAACAACAAGGAAAATCTCACAAAAGAGATTGGAGAAGTAGAAAAATTTTCATTCCCAGAAGAAATCAAGACAAAGTATTTCCTATCTCATACTAGGTGGGCAACCCACGGAAAAGTGACAAAAGAAAACTCTCATCCTCATTTATCCAATGATTCAAATATAATAATCGTTCACAATGGAATAATTGAAAACTTCCAAGAACTAAAAGATTCATTAGTATACAAAGGATATAAATTTAAATCACAAACCGATACTGAAGTTATAAGCAATCTTATTCAAGAAGAATTAACAACTCAAAATAACTTTCTTCAAGCTACCAATAAAGTCTGTAAAAAAATTACAGGAAGATATTCATTCGTAGCCTTCAATGTTAAAACTAAAGAAATGATTGGAGTAAGAAATGGATCCCCTTTAATTGTCGGTAAAAAAGGAAATTCAATCTTCATATCATCAGATGCTCCTGCTTTTTTTGACATCACAAATACTGTTTCTTATATTGACGATGGACAAATTGCATATATAAATCAAAAACTAAATCAAAATTGTATTTTCTATAAATTAAACAGTTTAGAGGAAATATATAAAAAAGAAATAAAACTCGAAATAGAAAACCAAAAAATTCATAAAAAAAACTTTAAACATTATATGTTAAAAGAAATAATGGAACAAAAACACACAATCAAAAGAGCTATAGAGACAAACAAAGAAGCCATCACAAAACTTGCAAACTTAATTAACAAAAAGAAAAAAGTATACTTCATAGGATGCGGAACTTCAGCTTTCGTAGGACAAAGTAGTAAATATATTTTTCATGATATTGCAAATCTTAAAACAGACTTTGAAATTTCTAGCGAATTTAAGTCCATTCAAAATTTCATAGATAAAGACACAATTGTCATAGGACTATCTCAAAGTGGAGAAACTATAGATACAATTGAAGCACTTGAAATAGCAAAGTCAAAAGGAGCGACTACAGCATGTATAGTAAACAATGAAAACTCAACAATGTTTAGAATTTGCGACACTGCAATACCAGTAAAAGCTGGTACTGAAATAGCAGTAGCATCTACAAAAAGTACAACTTCTAAAATGGCAATCTTAATACTTACAGCATATAGTTGTATCAATAAGCAAAAAATTGGATTCAACGAATTAATCAGAAATCAAGCATTAATAAACGATATGCTAAACCCTGGATTTGAGGAGCATATTATAAAAATTGCAAAGAAATTTTTTCACCACAAGCATATGTTTGTAATCGGAAAAGGCTATAATTTTACAGTCGCATTAGAAGGAGCTTTAAAAATTAAAGAACTAAGTTATATTAACACCCAAGCTTTTCAAGCTGGAGAACTAAAACATGGATCAATTGCATTAATAGAAAAAGGAACACCAGTAATTGCGATTGCACCAAACGACTGTAACCAAAACGATGTATTAACAAGCGCTCACGAAATCAAATCAAGAGGAGGTGTAATTATTGGACTATCTGAAAATAAATCAGAAGTATTTGATGAATTTATAAAAGTTCCAAACTGTAAAGAAGGAAATCTAATGGCATACACTATCCCCCTTCAAATATTCTCTTATCACCTAGCAAACTTTAATAAGTTCAACCCAGACAAACCAAGAAACTTAGCAAAAAGTGTAACAGTAAAATAAAAATTAGAGCCCTTCACAAGAGGGCTTTTTAAAAATTATAGAATTATACGTCAAGAAAAAATTTTTTATAAAAAGTCTAAATAATGTTAAAAATTTACTAGTAACTATAAATTCATGCAAGAAATAATAATAGCAACTTTAGGACCAAGTACTCATGACATAAGTACAATAAAAGAACTCATCAAAGCTGGAACAACACATTTTCGATTAAATATGTCACATGGAACTATCACGGACCATAAAACGCTAATCTCGTATATAGAAGCTGCAAATAAAAACTTAAAAACAAACACAGAAATAATAATCGATTTACCTGGGCCTAAATTTAGAATTGAAAAAGTTAATGAACTAAAGTCAAAACAAAATGTTTACATCACTGACCAAAATCTAAGAAACAGTTTTTCAATAAATATAAAAGAAGTTTACGAACAAATTAAAGAAGGACAAATTATTTACATCAAAGACGGTGAGATTAAGTTAAAAGTTCAAAGAATTAACTTTGATGAAAAAATAATTCAATGCGAATATTTAGTATACGGAGAAATAAAACCTGAAAATGGTTTAAACTTCATTGAAAGCAACTTAAAACTACCAATTATTAAAGCTCAAGATATTTGCTTTCTAGAATTAGCGCAAAGTCACAATATAACAAACTTTATGTTAAGCTTTGTAAATGTAGCTAGTGATATACAAAACGCAAAAAAACTCTTACCAGAAAACTCGACTATTTTTACAAAAATAGAAACCCAAAAAGCAATCAATAATTTATCAAAAATCACAAAAGAAAGTGACTTCCTAGTAATAGCTAGGGGGGATCTAGGAGTCGAAACTGATTTATTCTTACTACCGAAAACAACCAAGAAAATCATCGATAAAGCGAAAAAAGAAAAAATTTCATGCATTTATGCCACAGAAGTTCTAAAAAGCATGATATCAAACCCAAGACCTTCAAGAGCAGAAATAACTGACATGTACTTTGCAATCACCAATGGAGTAAGAAATTTTCTAGTTTCAAACGAAACAGCAGTAGGTTCATACCCTATCAAATGTGTAGAAGCTATAAAAACCATGCTTTCAAAGCATTAAACACATTGCAATAGCATCAATACTGTCATCAATTACTTTTCCTGAAGCCTTCAGTTTAAGTTGCCGAAAAACCATTTCTTTAACTTGATCTTTTGATGCGTTTCCATCGCCAGTAACGGCTAACTTCATTTGACTTGGCGAAACATCAATCACTTCAAGCCCATTTTTTACACATTCAAGACAAATCACTCCTCTACTTTGAGCAACATCAATTGCAGTTTTTTGATTTTTACTAAAAAAAACTTTTTCAACAACAGCTTTCTCAGGTTGAAATTTTTTAATTATTTGTTCTAAATCTCTTGAAATCTCAAAAATCCTTTCATATAAATCCATAGATTTATCTGTAGAAATCAAACAACTAAAAATGTACTTATACTGATTATCAATCTTTTCTAAAACACAAACCCCAACTCTATCAAAACCTGGATCAATTCCTAAAATTCTCATATATTTTTTTTCAAATTTATATTATTATATACGCAAACAAAAAATATAAAAATGCAGAAAAAAATAAAATTTCTAATTATCTCTCAAAGCTTTTTGGTAATAGCAGTTTTAACATTTTACTTCACGTTAAATTTAAAACATACAAACACAATTCAAACAAACTCTGTTGGTCTTGAGAAAAACTTAGAAATAAACTCTCTGTATAAGGATAAAAGCAACAACCAAAACTCTCAATCAATTCTCTTATCTATTCACAATTACATTAAAAACAACCAATCATCTAAAGCTTTACTGTTAATTGATTCTCTGTATAAAGAAAATCCAAATAGCTCACTTTCATATTTAGTAGCAAGTCATATATTTTTACTTAAAGATCAAAATCAATTAGCATATGAAAATCTTCAAAAAGCATCAAAATTTTCAGATTTTAAAAAATACAACACTCATTTAGACATACAATTAAATTTAATCTTGAACAACCTAAATTACATTGAACAAAATTTATCTAGAATAAATATCAATGATCCAAATCAAACTATCCACTATTTAGTGTATCTTGCAAAAAACCAAAATTTCAAAGAGCTAGAAAATATTTTTGAAAATGATTTTATTTTAACTAACGAATTAAATTACAACCTTAAGCAAGACTATGAATACTTCAAAACTTTTAAAGACGGTAATAGGAATATGCTTTATAATTTATGGGCCAAATCTCTAATAAAAAATCAATATATTCACTATGCAAGAAGTTTACTACTTGATGCAATACAAAATGATTCAAGCTCACATAACAGTTATTTATTACTTAGCTATTGTTACATTTTAAGTGAAAATTACGAGGAAGCACTCCAAATTTTAAACAAATCAAAAAAAATTGATCCATACAACCAAAACATTAACTTCTATCTTGCCTTATTAAATTATCAGGAAAATAACTACAAAGAGTCACTTGTTTTTCTAGATAAAGTCAAAGACAAAGAACTTTACAACCAAAAAATTAAACTATTAGGACTAAACAAATATAACTTAAAAGAATTTACATCAGCTGAAAAATACTTAAAAGAGTATCAAAATAATAACCCAGAAGATTTACTGAGCATTGAATACTTATTAAATATTTATTTCAATGAAAAGAAAGACCTCCAAAATGCATACTCTCTGATTAAGAAATTAGAAAAATTGAACTTTAATACAGCAAATTACTATAATTTACTTGGTCTAAGCTATTTGAATCTAAACAATTCAAATAAAGCAGATGAATACTTCAAAAAAGCTCTTAATTTGGATTCTAACTATTACCCTGCACTTTTTAATCAAGCTAAACTTTTAATTAAAACAGATGACATCACACAGTCATCATTAAACCTTCAAAGAGGTTTAAAAATCGCAGAAATTCACAAGGATAAAAAATTTATAAAAAAATTTAAGGTAGAATTAAATCGATTCAATAATTAATTATAATTTTAAAATAAATTCGGCAATCTAAAATAAGTAATTTTTATCGTAGTTTAAAAAGAATTTTGATAATCTTAATGTAAGAAATTATATTTATGCTAAATTATCTATATTTATTTTTTGTAGGAACATTCATTGGTAGTTATTTTAGTAGCTTAGTTTTTAGCAACAAAAAACCTATTATTAGCAAAAGAAGATCTTCATGCCAAAGTTGTAACAACAAACTTCAAAGCTGGATGCTTATTCCAGTTTTTTCATACCTAGCACTAAGCGGAAAATGTCATTACTGTAAAGAAGATATCTCAATGGCTTATCCTCTATTAGAATTAATAACTGGATCTAGCTTTGTACTATTGTCCTTAAATTATACATACGATTTAAATCAAATATTTATTCTTTCAATAATGGCATTATTTATAGCCTCTAGCTTCTCGGACCAAAAAAATTTAGAAATTTCTGATACATTAATTTACTCTACTTTAACATTTGGATTAATTTACATGCTTTTAAATTTTAATATAGATTTAATATATGGATTTTTAACTGGAGGATTATTTTTCGAAATTCAAAGGTATATTTCAAAAGGAAAATGGGTTGGACAAGCAGATGCATACTTTGCAGCCACAATTGGCTGCATTATGGGTTTCAAATTGACATTATTAACAATATTTTTATCGTATTGGCTAGCAACAATTTTTGTAACTCCAAAATTACTTAGCAGATCTATCAACATGAAATCTAAATTACCATTTATTCCATTTTTAACTTTAAGTTTTTTTCTGGTAAACTTTTTTTACGACATAATCGTAATTAATTTAAATTATATTTAATGAAATTTTTAATTTTAGCAGGAGGACACGGAAAAAGACTTTGGCCATTAAGTGATTCTAAAACACCAAAACAATTCCAATCTTTTATTGGAAATAAAACACTACTTCAACTTACATACGATAGATTAAGTAAATTTGGAAGTGAAAATATTTTTATTTCAACAAATCAAAGATATAAAAGTTTAGTCTTAGAACAACTACCTAAAATTAATGAGAATCAAGTAATTTGTGAACCAGAAAAAAGAGATAACGGTCCAAGTGTAGCAGTATGCATGAGCTACTTAAAAAACTTATTTGGAGAAGAAGAAACAGTATCTATCTCTCATGCTGATCATTTAGTAAAAAATGAAATTGAATTTCAAGAAAAACTAAAATTAGCTCATGAAACCTCAAAGAAACATAATAAATTTACTATCGTTCAAGTTAAAGCTAAATCTGCAAATCCAAATCTAGGCTATGTTAAAATTAAAGATTTATTTGAAAAAGTAAATGATTCAGAGATTTATACACTTGAAAAATTTATAGAAAAACCTGATCAAAAAACTGCTGAAAAATTTCTAGAATCCTATAAATACCTATGGAACACAGGATACTTTGTGTGGCCTATAAAAAAGTTTTTTGAAGAACTAAAAACTACTAATAAAGATGTATTCGAATTATGCGAAACAATTAACAACTTTCAAGATTTTTCAGATATCTATTCTAAAATGCCAGTTATATCAATCGACTATATGCTAATAGAAAAAGTTAAGCCAACTGAAATTTTAATTATACCAAGTGATCTAGGATGGAGTGACATTGGAACTTGGCAAACATTATTTGAAGAATCCCCCAAAGATCAGGATTTAAACTTAATTGAAGGACAAGTATTATCAAAAAACAACCAAGATACTTTGATAATAAACAAAGAAAATAACAAACAAGTTGTAGCATTTAATTTAAATGATTTAACAATTGTAAATACCAAAGATAAAATATTGATTTGTCCAACAAAAGACGCAAAAGACTTAAAAAATTATATAAAAGACTTAGACAATAATTTATTATAATGAAATCACAAAAAGCTCTATTAATTATCCTTGATGGTTACGGAATTACAAAAGATGCGGATGATAATGCCGTAACAAGATCAAATTCACCGTATTTAAAAAAATTACTAAAGGAAAACTTATCAACTATTCAAGCATCTGGTAAAGCTGTTGGCCTACCTGAAAACACAGTGGGTAACTCTGAAGTTGGACACTTTACAATTGGTTGTGGACAAATATTGGATCAAGCTTTAGTTAGAATAAATAAATCCATAGAAACAAAAAAATTTTTTGAAATAAAATTATTAAAAGATCAAATTAATAAAGCCAAAAATGCAGAATCTAATATTCACATTACCTGTCTTTTAAGCGATACTGGTATTCATGGACAGATAAAACATTTAAAAGCAGTATGTGAACTTTTAAAACAAGAAAATATTAAAAACTTTTACTTCCACGGAGTATTAGATGGAAGAGATGTACCTCAAAAGTCGGCAGAAAAATATATAAATCAAACATTAAATTTATTTAAAGAAGAAAAAATTGGAACCCTTGCTAGTCTTTGCGGCAGATTCTACGCTATGGATAGAGATAAAAATTATGAAAGAACAAAAATATTCTATGACTTAATTACACAAGCAGAAAGCATAGAAATTACAAATCAAGACCAAGTACTTAAAAGGCTTTACCAAGAAGCTGAAAATGACTACTACGCCAAAGCTTATAAAACTTCTGACTTCCCTTCTTTAAAAGATTCTGATTTATTTATAAATATGAATTACAGAACAGACAGACAAGAACAAATAACTCAAGCCTTAGAAAATCAAAATTTTTCTGAATTTAAAGCAGATGTAAAACCAAACTTAGTTACATTTGGGGATTATGGATCAAAAAAATTCAATATATTTCCGACACCAGAAATCAAAGAAAACTTATCTTCAGTATTAAATAAGGCAAATTACAAACAAGCTAGAATTGCAGAAACAGAGAAATTCGCTCACGTTACATTCTTTTTTAATTCACAAAACAAAGAGAAATCACAGCTAGAAGATCATTTTCTAATACCCTCAAGTAAGGTAGCGAACTATAAAGATGACCCGAAAATGCAAGCTAGTAAAATAACTGATAAAGCAATCGAAATTTTAAAAAGTGACTACAAACTAATAGTTATTAACTATGCAAATCCAGATTTGGTAGGACACTCTGGTGATTTTAAGGCAACTAAAATCGGAATCGAATGCATTGATAAAAATCTAGAAAAATTAATCCCGAAAGCATTAGACGAAAATTATACAATCATTATAATTGCAGACCATGGAAATGCAGAAGATATGAAACACGAAGATGGATCTCAAAATCCAAGTCATACCACTAATCCAGTTCCATTCATTGTACTATCTAATAAAAATTATCAAACAAAAAAAGTTAAAGATGCAGGTTTAAAAGATATTGCACCAACAATTCTAAATATTTTAAATTTAAAAATACCAGATTCTTTCGATGGAACATCATTAATTGAGGAAATCAATTAAAAAACTTATATAATTAGGGACATTAAGTAGTTTTATGCAAGCCAAGAAAGTTGTATTTAGGGCTTAAATAACATAAAATATGTTAAAATTAAACCCAAATTATATGGATTTTAAAAAGGGGCTTAAACCCTCATTACTTACATTAGCAGCCGCTTTTGTATTACTTGTTCTAAGCCCAGCAAGTTTGAAACCAAGCTTTTTGCCTGACTTTATTAAAGATAGTCAATTTTCACTTGGTCTTGATTTACAAGGTGGATCTCAATTGGACTACCAAATAGATCTTAGAAAAGTAGAAGATTCTGACAAGGCAAGTGTTATTGATGGAATTACAAATATTATAAACAAAAGAGTAAATAAACTTGGTGTTTCAGAACCAAATATATACACTTCAAAAGTTGCGGATGAACAACACATAATTGTTGAACTAGCAGGAGTAAATGATCTAGAAGAAGCAAAACAAAGAGTTGGTAAAACTATTCAACTAGAATTCAAAGAAAGCAATAACAACATTTCTGACAATCAAATAAAAGAAATTGAAGAGGAATCTAAACAAGTTTATGCAGAAATATCTACAAATCCAGAAAATTTTGCTTTAATCTCACAAAGAGAACAAAAAGCAAACCCTCAAAAGGTATTCTTTCAAGAAATAGACTATACATTTGAATCTGAACTTACAAATCCAGAGCTATTATCTACATTAAAAGGCATGGAAGCTAATTCAGTATATAAAGATCTATTAAATAACGATTTTGGACTAACTTTTATCAACGGAAGAATCGAACCTCTGCAAGGATACGCAGCTCTAAAATTAATAGATAAAAAACTTGCAGATAAAACTATTACCGAAGAAAGAAGTATCAAAGCTAAAAAGATTTTAATTACACACCAAGAATCTGAAAATTTTGCAAATGATGAACTATCAAAACAAGATGCAAGAAATCTAGCAAATGAAATAGCTAAAAATCTAAAAGATGGATCAACTAGCTTTAATGATGCTGTAAAAGAACATTCAAAAGATATCACAACCAACAAAGTAGCCGGAGAACTTAAAAATCCAATCTCTGTAAATTCACCTTACCCTCAAGAATTAATAGATCTTGCTCAAACAATTCAAGAGCCAGGTAGTATTGAAATTCTAGAAACATCTAATGGAGTTGAAGTTTATGAATTTGGAGAAATTAAAGAAAAAACAGAAAATATAGTTTCTGAAAATCAATATAAATATGAACTATTAGTATTTTCAACAACTCCAAACCCTTGGAAAGATACGAAGTTAAATGGTCAATACTTTAAAAGAGCAGCTACAGCTTTTGATCAATATGGAAAACCGTTTGTACAAATAGAATTTACACCAGAAGGTGGAGAATTATTTGCAGAAATAACGGAAAGAAATATCCAAAAACAAGTAGCAATTTTTGTTGGAGGAGAAGAAATTTCAGCTCCAGTTGTACAACAAAAAATTGTTGGAGGAACTGCTCAAATAACAAATCCTAACTTTACTCAAGAATCAGCACAAGAACTTACAACTAATTTGAATACTGGTGCTATTCCAGCTCCAATTAACTTAGTTGGACAATACACAATTGGACCAAATCTAGGTAAATTAGCTTTAGATACATCATTACAAGCAGCATTAGTTGGTCTACTTATTCTTATTGGATATATGATGTTCTTATATTCAAAAGCTGGTTTCAAAGCTAATATTGCTCTTTTATCATATGCTTCATTATTATTATTTTTAATTAAAGTAAACCTACATACGCTAGTGGCCTTAATAATCGCATTTGTAATCTACGGAGTACTCTTCAAAAAAGTCTTAGACTCAAAAGAAAAATTCTTTGAAAAATTCTTCTCTATATTAGTAGCTACCTTTAGTTTATTTTTCTTAACATATTTATTATCAGTATCAGTTACTTTAACTTTAGCAGGTATTGCAGGTATCGTTCTTTCTATTGGTATGGCAGTGGATGCAAACGTACTTATTTTCGAAAGAATTAAAGAAGAAATGCAAAACGAAAAAAATAATCTTAAAGCAATAGAAAAAGGGTTTCAAAGAGCTTGGTCTTCAATTAGAGACTCAAACTACTCATCATTAATCACTTGCGGGATTCTATACTACTTTGGTACATCAATCATTAAAGGTTTTGCATTAACATTATCGGCAGGGATATTAATCTCAATGTTCTCAGCAGTAGTAATTACAAGAAAATTAATTACATATAAAGCAACTAAAACAACAAACGATTTTGGAAGTAAAAAAATTAAAAAATTCAATTTTAACTTCATTCAAAACTTTAATAAAACAAGTATCTTATCTGGAGTATTAATTTTAATTGCCTTGGTTAGCTTTGCAACCAATGGACTAAAACTAGGGATCGATTTTAAAGGTGGAACTTTAATTGAGATTCAAACAGAAAACGAAGTTAAAGAAGATGTTATTAAATCATACGTAAACGAATTTTCAGAAGAACAAAATCTATTAAAAGGATCTGTTAATACTTCTGGAGAAAACTCATATCAAATAAAATTAGATTATATTGATGAAATAACACATCAAAAATTTAAAAACGGATTAAGCCAAGAAATCGAACAAGAAATAACAGAAACTAGATTTGAAAATGTGGGTGCAAGTGTATCGAAAACATTAGCCAATAAAGCCTTTATATCATTAACAATTGCGCTATTAGCTATAATTCTATATATCGCAATTTCATTCAGAGAAATACCACAAGAATACAACCCATTTAAATTTGGTCTAGCTGCTATAGTTGCCTTAGTTCACGACGTAGTTATTACACTTGGAATATTCTCTTTATTTGGAATAGAAATTGATATTCTTTTCATTACTGCATTATTAACAATCCTAGGATTCTCTGTGCATGATACAATTGTAGTATTTGATAGAATCAGAGAAAATCTATTGAAAATTAAAAAATCAGAAACATTAGAAGACGTTTCAAATGCAGCCCTAAATGAAACATTAACAAGATCAATAAACACTTCTATCTCAACATTAATTACTCTATTATCTCTATTTATACTTGGAGCAGCTTCAATTAAATACTTTATATTAGCACTAATAATAGGTATTTTAGTTGGTACATACTCCTCTATTTTTATTGCAGCACCAACTATGATAAAAATAAATAAAAAGTAAAAATATATACATACTAAAAAAGACAGCCAAACTCATGGCTGTTTTTTATAAAACAAAGAACTTGACAAATAAAACCTATGGGTATAAATTTGAATAAGTTTAAACAAATACAAATTATGTCAAATGAATTATTAAAAGCTCAAGAAAGAGCCAAGAAGGCAGCAGAACAAGCTGAATTACTTAAAAAACAACTTGAAGAAGCACAACAAGCAGCAGAACAAGCACTAAGAGAATACGAAGAAGCAGAGCAAGCAGCACAAGCAAGAGAAAAAGAAATAAGAGAAAAGATTAATGCCGCAACTCAAGAAGTTTCTTATAAATTCAATAATTTTAAAGAAATTTTAAGATCAATCCCACCTAAATTAATACTTAACTTTATTGCAAATCTACAAGATTTCACTGCACAAGATGTTAACATTTTATTAAACACAGATAAAGAAGGTAAGTTAAAATTAGAATCAAGCAATTTTACTGATCAAATTGTAGATCAATTAAATGAAAAATTAGATGACTTTAATTTTGTATATTCTAAAAATAATAATGGGATTTTTATATTAACAAAAAAAGACTCATCATCAAGACAAGAAACAAATGAAACTCCAGAATCTGAAGTGGTAATTAATACAGAAACATCAAATGATGCAAATACCTCAGAAACCAACTCAAATATTGAAGTTCAAACAATAGATTTCAATAATAAAGAAAATTATATAAATATTGAAGTAAAACCAGAAAACCTTCCTACAGGATATACTCTTGTAACAAGAAACGTTAACGGTAAAACTCTTTACACAATAGTAGGTCCATCATTAGATTTACAAAAAGCTGATTTAAGTGGAGCTGATTTAAGTGGAGCTGATTTAAGTGGAGCTAATTTATCTGAAGCTAAATTACAAAATGCTGACTTAACTGGAGCTAATTTAGACAGGAGCATACTTACATGGGCTAATTTAAGCGGAGCGAATTTATCTGAAGCTAAATTACAATTTACTAAGTTAAATGATACTGATTTAACTGGAGCTGATTTAACTGGAGCTGATTTAAGAAATACATATTATACATGTGCTAATTTAAGTGGTGCTAGATTTAACAATATAAGATTAGTTAGGCGCATAATAGATCAAGGATATTTCATAAAAGAGAATGAAGATGGAACATTTAATATTTTACGTAAAGAAGCACCCGAAGAAGTACAAGTTGAACAAGAAGTGGAAGATTCACAACTACCAATACAATTAGAATCAAATACAGAAAATATCACAGAATCAACTCAATCAAGTCAAGACCTAGAAAACACTGATTCACAAGAAAGAAATTTCACACTTCAAGATTTTAATGAACTAGAAAAAAACGAAAATGGAGTTACTATACTTGATACAGCTTTATCAGAATCAGAAATTGGAAATATCGAGGATGAACTTGGAATTGAACATACACTTATTGGATTTGAATTAAATTCACAATATTTATATAAAGTAATTAAAGTTTTAGACTTAACAGTTGCAATTGCTCCAACTATATCTAAATTAGTACCATTTGATATATTATCATTTCTTATAAAAAACAAGCACAGTAAAATTACAACTGAAGAGATATTCAACGAATTGTCAGATAAAGTTGAAGAAAAGAGAAGAATTACAATCTACCTAAATCAAGGTGTAGAGAATAAACTTAATCAATTAGCAAAAATCATAAAAGAGAAAATTGAAGGTTCAAGATCAAAACTTCTTCACTTACAATTGGAAGATGATTTATACCACTTACTATTAAGTCTAAAAATCAAAACAAATGAAAATCAAGACCTAAGTCAAGAAGTAAAGGATCAAGAAACAAGTGAACTTAGAGAAATAAAATTAGACGAAGAAATTGAATTGAAATACACAATTGATGGAACCGAATACATACAAACTATAAACGAGAAGGAATTAACTAATCTTTTATTTGAAACAAATTTCTCAGGTAACGGAGGAAAAATAATAAGAGCTATTCTACACAACATAAATAATCCATTAACTTCAACTGAAATTGCAATTATAGCTGGATTAAAAAAATCACAATATGGATACCCAAACAATTATATTAATATATTATATAGAGAATCTTTAAATGAAAATTATGGAGAATTTATAACTACACCAAAATCTAAAGGAAACCTTAAAAAAATGTTCTTAACACTTAAAGAGGAATTCTATAGAAGTTTAATAAAAGATCTTGAAACATCATCAAATGAAAGTCCGAGTATCGAAAACGAAGTAGAAGTAGAACTAGAAGAAAATTCAAACGAAATAACAGAAGAAACACCTCAGACTTTAAAGGATTTATCTTTACAAATTGTAAAAGATGGCAAAAAAGGTAACGATCAAGAAATACTACAAAAAAGTGCAGACTTCTTAAACTCTTTATTCAATGAAAGTCAAGCTCCAGCAGACCAAATTTTAGAAGAGATAGAGCAAAATAAAGAACAAGCAAATCAAGAAATTCAAACTACAGTTGAAACACCTGTAGAGGAAGTTCTAAAAGAATTAAACAGTGAAGAAGCTCAAACTACAACTGATGTAATAGCTGATAAAATTTTACAAGAGATAGAGCAAAATAAAGAACAAGCAAATCAAGAAATTCAAGCTACAGTTGAAACACCTGCCAACCAAATTTTAGAAGAATTGAAAGCCGACACTCAAACTAAAGATGAAACACCAGCAGACCAAATTTTAGAAGAGATAGAGCAAAATAGAAAACAAGAAGGATTAGAAAACAAATACGCTGGTTCAGGTTATAAATCTTTTGCAGAAGGATTAATAACTATCTTAAAAAATAGATAAAATTAATTATCTAAATATCAAAAAAAATAAAAAAAGTCTTCACAAGAAGGCTTTTTTTTAATCTAAAATGTATTCATTCAAATCTAAAATCAGCTCATCAATATCAATATTATGTAATTTAGCCCCCTCCTCTAAAGTTTCAATATAAGCATTAACGCAGCCAACACAGCTTATACCATAATCAAAGAAAACTTCCATTGTTTCTGGGTAGCTTTCTATAACATCTTTGATTATCATATCTTTAGTAATCATAATTTTTTTTTAAAAAAATAACATAAAATTACACTTCAATCAATCACCTATCACAATGAATTTTTACGAATTAGTTATCCTTCACTACAACAAACCCTTAAATGCAACCTTTACCTATAGCATTAATCAAAAACTTCAAACTGGAGACCTTTTAAAAGTAACAGTAAAGAATAAAGATTATTTTGCAATTTGTTTTAAAGAGGTTGAAAAACCGGATTTTGAATGTAAAGAAGCCGAATTAATTTGCAAAGAAGCATTAAGTGATTACCAAATTCAAATAGCTAACTTTATTCATAACTACTATTGCTGCACAATTTCAAAAGCATATTCATTATTTTTTTCTAAAAAATTACTAAAAGTTA
>PBFJ01000033.1 GCA_002718715.1 bacterium | reverse complement strand
TAATTATATTTTAATTTTTTAATTCAATTTTTTTTTAATTTAATTTTTTTTGGAATATTTTTTTGTTTTTCTTTTATTTTTTCTAATTTTTCTTTTAGTTTTTCTATTTTTTCTATTTTTTCTTTTTTTACCACCATTTTTGTTTGTTTGTTTTCTTTTTCCCATTCCTTCTTGTAATAATATTTCTCTTTGTATATTTTCTAATTGTTCCAAATTTAATTTTTCTTTTCTTGAATTTTTTTCAAGATTATTAATTTTAGTTTTAATCTTAATTATACCATTTTTATTACGATATGCCTCCTTAACTCTTTCCATCATATCTTTTTTTGCTTTTAATTTAATAATTTTTAATGGGTTTGAAAGAAAATTTTTAGCTTCTGTTTCATCATTAAATTCATATATACTTAATCCAGAATTAAAATATTCTATTAATTGACTAATTGTAATTTTTTTATCTATAAATGTTTTTTTTGAATTATCATATTCAATAGTATAATTTGAATTACCTATTGTATCATGAAAATGTCTTAATACATTATTAAATGCTTTATTTACATTATTTTCTTTATTTAAATTTAATCGTCCTAACATAAAAGTTCCAGAAAGAAAATTTATGATAATTTTTTTTTCTTCTTGATTTAATTTAATCTCACCTGCATATAATAAAATATTTATCTTAGGAATTAAATTACGATCATAATTATGATTAGAAAATATTCTATGAACTATATTTGAATGTGTTGTTCCAATTTCGTGTATATTTTTAGTTTTAATAAAAACAGTATGTAATTTACCATTTTCATCTTTACCCATAACCCATAAATATGTACCACTATCTTGTTGTAAAAATTCTTCCATATTATAAATTGGATTATCCTTACGTATACTATTACTACTAAATGATTGTTTTGTATTACTACCATATTGAATTACATAATATTTGTTATTTAATTCAAACATTTCTTTTTTAATAGGAGGTTGAATATGATGATGATTTTCTAAAGGATAATTAAAATTGTGATTTTCAGCAGCAGCCATTTTAATATTAATTTATATATATATATATATATATTATATTAATAATGAATGAATATTATTATAAATATTTAATAAATCCATTTTTAGAACTAAAAGATAAACAAGTATTAAATCGTAATTTAAGATATTTAATTGGTTTGAAGAAAAGAGAAAAATTAAAAAAACATTATATAAAAATAAAAATACATTCTGGTGTTCCTTGTTTTAGATATTGTATTTGTTATTTAATGACTGATTCTGATAGTGATTATTTATATAAAAGATATTATTAAACAACAAATAATTTATTCATATTATTTACTTCTATTTTATTATTTGTTTCAAAATATATTTTCTCTATCAAACTATTATCACGCAAACGAAATGAGTATATTTTATTAAAGCTTTGACGACCAATGCGTCCCATAGATTGAATCAATTTCTCTTGTGTCATTGTATTTAAATCTTTTCCGAGATATCCGTGACAAAATTGATAATTTGTTCCATAAATATAATCATCCTGAGCTATAATCATAAATAATTGCTGATTTTTTGATAACTCTTTCATAATTTCATTATATTCTGATGGCAAATCAGGATGTAAAACACCAATACCAATCATTAACATAATTTTAAGTATAGGTTCAAGACCTTCAATTGTCAATATATTTTGCAATTGTACTTCGTCGATTCTAGAAGACCATAAATCAAAATCTGTACAATTTAACTTATTATGAAATTTTTCAAAATGTTCCCTATAATTTGGAATATATACATTTTCTAATGACACTGATTTAATTTTATTTTGTGTAGAATCAATCAATTGTTTAATTTTCTGTGCTTGTGGTGTTAATTTTCCATCATTCATTTTCTTTTCCTTTTCAAACTCTTTTTCCATTATATCTTCGAACAATTTAACATTTTTATTAATCAATTCAAGATGTTTTTCATTATTTTGCATTGTTTGAAGTAATCCATCAATAATTGTTTCTGGGATTTGTGAAGTTTTAAATAATACTTGCATCAATTGTTTATAATTATTAGTCAAATATAAACAAGGACCACCTGTAATTGTATATGAATCTGTAGATGTTAAAAATACTTGTTGTTGTTGTTGTTGTGTTTTACTGTTTAATTTATTTTTAGTTATAAAATGATCATTTAATATACTTTTATTATCATTATTAATACTGGACAACAAATAAATATAAATTTCTGTAATATGTTTATTTTCAATTAATACAAAATTTGATGGTAAAATATTATTTTTTACATAATCATTATTCAAAATATTATTTCTCAAAAGCTTTGATGTATCCATAATAAATTCAATACACTTTTCAATATCAAGATATTTTTGTAATTTTTTATTTTTTGTAAAATAATCGATAAATCGTGATAATTTTGTATTATTATTTAACCATAAATTATGTGGCATTATAGAATTACCAAATGTATCATAAATACCAACATTATTCTGGAAAATATCAGAATTAATTTGTAAAACATCAATTTCTGATTCAGAAAATCTTGAAATAAAATTATTAATAAATGGACGTACTTCTGATATCTTAGGTAATGTTGCAGATGATAATATCAAATTATTTATTTTATTATTTTCCATAATATTTACAATATCTCCGTGTAATTCGTGTGAATTATAATCAAGACTAATAGTTGGTTCATCCCAATACAAAATTAGATCATCTTTTTCATTAAAACTGAGCATATATAACATTGAATAATAATAACTTTGTATATCACTAATTATAATTTCTACCTTTTCACCATTACTATGATCTGGTTTTTTATATATTTTATTTTTATTTTTGATTTCTGTATAACTATTAATAGCATTATTATGTAATCTAATATCTTCCATTTGTGAACAACCAAATGCAAATGCAACTTTTTTTCCCATAGTTATCATATAATTAGCTAAACTCAATCCTACATGTCTTGCAGCACAAATGAAAATAATTTTATAATCTTTCAAAAGACAAATAGGAGTCATTGTTTTGCCAGTTCCTGTTGGTGAGCTGTAAAATATTAATGAACCACGTTTTTTTTCATTTTGATGTTCTTCTTTTTGATAATATTTAATTTTATTTTTATAATGTGAAATTAATTCTTTTTGATGAGTATATAATTCAATCTTTTCACTTTTATCATAATTATTAATTACAAAATCTTTATAATTTGTCATTATTGAATCAATATTTATATTTTCATCAACATAATACATAATATTTTTAAACCATTCCATAAAATTTGCATTACATTCAAATTGTTGATATTTAAGAATTGTTCTTTTAATTAAATAAGAATATAATTCAACATTATATGTTTTTCTATGTTTCAAATTATATAAAACTTTGAATCCAAGCACAAATAAATTAAATTCAATAATACTATTTTTATTATTTATATTTTGTTTATTTTTTATTTCTTTAATTGCAATTTCAAATTGTGAATTTATTTTTTTTATAGATGAATCAATTTTTATAATAATTGATTTTTTAATATTTTTATTTTTATTTTTATTTTTTTTGTCTTTAAATAAATCCTTACAACTGGTAAATTGTTTATTTAAAGACAAAATTTTTTCGTATTTCTTTTCCATTAATAAAATATGCGGTTTGAATATATTTTCAAAAATATATTCATCGTATGTTTTATCATTAATCTTAAGATAACTATTTACTGTAATATTTTTATAAATGACCATATCAATATCATTATACGCATTAATTAGTAATTGAAGAATATATTTATCATTACTATTACAAGGTTTTTCAATAAATTCCCACTCTTCTCTTGTAAGCTTAACTTGCTGAATTTCTTCCATTATTATAATATATTAGCTAGTTATTATATATTTTTAATATAATAATTAACAATCAATTTTTTTAAAATATAATTTTATCTGGTTTATATTTCAATATATTTAATGTAAATCCAATTGTTGGAAATAATTCTTTACCATATATATCTTGTAATAATAACCATTCAAACATACCACCTACATATATAAACATATTTGTAAATCCATATTTTTTTAATTGAATATATTTTTTATAAATACTTTCGTCTGTATTATTTTTTCCATAAATTATAATTTTAAAATTATAATTAGAATTATTAATTAATGAATTAATAATATTTTCTTCTTCATTACAATTAATTGTATTTGGTAATAAAATATCTTGTAAATCATAATTTAATGTATTTATAATATAATATGATTTATCATTATTTTTTAAAATATCTTGAATATTTTCATAACTTACCTTTGATAATTTTTCATAATTATTAAATATTGACTGAAAAAAATTCATTAACCTTTATTTTTTTATAAATAAGTTTTTAATAGAAAATTATAATATTAATTAAATGATGCAACAATTTCTACATTTTTATCATAAACATTTAATATAGCATTAACATCAACATTTTTATTTTTAATTTTATTTTTATTTTCTTTAACAAAATTAGTATGTTCATTTTTTAAAAATTCTCTATTTTGAATTATATAATCTACAATATTATTAGTAAAAGCCCATTTAAAAAAATTTAATTGTCCAATAGTTGTTTCAAAATTTTGATTATCGTGTGTTAAAAGAATTCTGTCACCTCTACAAAAAGGATCAAATTTCTTTTTTTTAAAAGATTTACCCATTAATTTATAACTTTGAAAAACATTAAAAGTTTTATCATCAATAGTATATGAAATATATTTAGTTTTTGAATAATTTGTAACAAACCAATCAATTAATCTTAAACTAATATTATTTGTTTCATTTAAAATATTAATAAGTTTTTGCATATTATTATCTTCTTGATAATAAATTAATAATTTATTTAATAATATATTATTTTGATTATTGTTATAATTCATAATATAATTAATAAAAAATTATTTTTAAGTATTTTTAATAATCATCATTATCTGTTTTATTAATAACTAATTGTTTTGTATATTTAAAATCTTTATGATTACGTCTTCTTTTTTGTAAATTACACTTTAAACAACTTATACAAGTGTTATCATTAGTATGAGATAAATTATTATTAATTCTATCTAATGTCCACATATTTTCTTGACGTTTATTTTCATTCATTAAACATAATTTATTTTTACAATAATAACATTTTAATTTGCTACTTAACAATTTTTCATTTGTCTCTTCAAAAGTTATTTCACCATCTAAGTTTCTATATTTTTTTTTATCTTGATACACATAACTATTAATTTTTTCTTTTATACGTTGTACATATAATTGTTTATGATTAAAATCAATATCCATATATAATTTTCGTAAAAGATCTAAATCATTATTATAATTATTTAAAATTAACTCTTTTTCTTTATTTTTTTCAATATAAGTATCAATTTTTTTTCTTCTAATTGGTGATTTATTCATTTTTATTCTTTTTTTATCATCATTCATTTCTTAATTATATTAATGAAAGAAGTTAAAATTAATTTAATAAAATAACTTAAATATGATTGAAGAAAATATTAATTTAAATGATTTTTTATTAAATGAAATTGAGTGTAATAAAAAAGAAATATGGAGTAAATTAAATAATAATTTAAAAATAAATAAAATTAAAGAATTTACTGAAGAATCTTTAAAAAAAGAATATGAATTAACAAATGATGAAGTTAATAAAACAAATCAATATTTATCAAACTTAGTTGAAAAAAAAATAATAACAAAGAATAATGATGTTGTATATAATAAAGAAAATGCAAAGTTAGAAAAAATAAATTATTTAAATTTTAATAATAAAACTAGAAAATTTTTTTATAAAAAAGATAAAAAATCATCAATATCATCAACATTAAGAAAAAATCAAAAAAAAAATAATATATCTTTAAAAAAAAAGAATTCTGACATTAATTAAACAGTTTAAAAAATTGATTTAATAATAATAACAAAATTATTATTATTATTAATGGAAAATATAGATATACAAAAGTATTGTAATAATATTTGTGATTATTATATTATTAATTTTCCACTAGAATTATCTAATGAAAAATATGAAGATATAATAATTTCTGAAATAATAACAAATTTAGAACAATATAATGATGATAATATAAATAAACTATTAAATGAAACTAATACCAAAGAAATAATTAAACAAAATGTTATAACGTATATGAATGAAAAATATATAATGCGATGTAATGGAAATACTTATGAAACAATAGAAAATTATAATGATGAATATATAAAAATTATTGATGATAAGTTAAATTATTTAAAAAATATTAAACAACCAGAACAAAGAACAAAAGAATGGTATATATTTAGACAAGAACATTTAACAGCAAGTAATTTATGGAAAGTATTTGGAACAAAAAGTAACTTAAATCAATTAATATATGATAAATGTTTACCTTTGAATACAGATAAATATAAAGGTGGATTTACAGAAACACCAATGAGTTGGGGTCATAAGTACGAAGATGTATCTATTATGGTTTATGAACAAAATTTTAATACAAAAATAAGAGATTATGGTTGTATTCCACATAAAGAATATGATTATATTGCAGCATCACCTGATGGTATAAATGACGATAATTCTAAGACCATTTATGGTAGGATGTTAGAAATAAAAAATATATATAACCGAAAAATTACTGGTATACCAAAAAAGGAATATTGGATTCAAATGCAATTACAAATGGAAGTTTGTGATTTAAATGAATGTGACTTTTTAGAAACAAGATTTATTGAATATAATGGATATGATGATTTTACAAAAGATGGTACATTTACTTTAACTAAAGACAAAAAACAAAAAGGTATTATGATGTATATTATTGATAAAGTGAATGAATGTCCAATTTACATATATATGCCATTGGATTATAATTTAAAACAATTCAAAGATTGGGAAAATTTAAATTTACAAAAATACAATAATGAAAATTATGAATGGTTAAAAAATATATATTGGAAATTGGATCAATTTAGTTGTGTTTTAGTGAAAAGAAATAATCATTGGTTTAATAAAGCATTACCGCACTTAGAAAAAGTATGGAATATAATTAAAAAAGAAAAAGAAGATGGAACTTATGTAAAAAGAGCACCAAAAAAAAGAGTAAGTAAAACAAAGCAAGAATCGTCTTCAGAAAATATAAATAATGGATCATTAAATGATGCATTAATTATAATATAATTAATAAATAAAAAAATAAATAGAAAATATTTATTAATATATAATGAAAGAAAAAGAAAATAATGATAGTAAAGAATTAATAATCTTTAATTTCTTTAATACTTACGTGAAAAATCGTATTCTAAAGAAAAAAATAATTACATTCTTAGCACAAATGAGCAGTTATTTACATAAATGTCCAATTGATACTATTATAAAACAAAAAAAGATTGAAAAACTTTTTACATTAAAAAGAAAATTAGATACCTTAAGAAATATTAAAGCAAATGTTCATCAATTAGCATATTTATGGTTAGATTTATGTTGTAAGAGAATTGTTTTACAAAATGGATTTTTTAGTATTGAAAATACTTTAAATTATTTAGGTATAGAAGTAAATTTTGATGAAAATTTAAATTCAAATAATGAATTACAAAATTATATTTTAAATAATTACCAAGATTTTTTTCAAAAAAAGATAATACCATTAAATTGTGATGTTATATGTAAGAAAAATGAAATAAATAGTATAAATTTTTTTAGAATTAGACCTGCATTATCTGAAATAGAAGGAAAATTATATGGTATTTGTGTTGAAATTGATCAAAAAAATTTTACAGTACGATTTATGGGTTTAGTAGATCCTGATATATTAAGAATTTACAGAAATCAACTTCCAAAAAATGAAATTTTCGAGGATTTAGAAAAACGTTACAAAATTACAAAAGATGAAGCTAAACCATATTTAAATTGTTTAAGTTATCGTGATTATTTAGAGTTGGAAACTAGACAAATTACAAATAAAGTAAAACAATTAAAAGAAAAATTTGATTTTTATAAAACTGCAGATTTATCAATTTTATTAAGTGAATATCAATTTTTAAATGAATATTTTAGAATTGAAATGATATCATTATTATTAGAATTAGGATTAAAAAATCAAGCAAACTATTTATATCAAATTATACCAATTTCATTAAAATTCTTAGATTGGGAATTACAGAAAAAAATATTTACATCTATATCATTTGTTTTTGATATTGGTGTTGGTAAAGAAGAAGAAGTCCCATATGAGACAAAAATTGATAATTTAAATACAAGTGAATCAAATAAAAATAAAGCATATGAAAAATTAAAAAATATTACTCAATCAAATGATGGTGATGCTAAATCTCAAAAATATCTTGATGGATTTTTAAAAATACCATTTGGAATTTTTAAGAGTGAAGATGCTTTAGAAGATCCAGGTAAAAAACTTGTAAATGAATTATATGAAAAATTTCCAGCATATAAAAATAAAAAAGTTTTATCAAAATTGGGAAATAATTACATGAAAATATTAGAAAAATCAAACACTTATAAACAAAGTAAAGAATTTTGTTCTAATGCCTTACAACAAATAAAAAATGCTAGAGAAAAACAAAAAGCATATTTAAATAAAGTTGATGATATACTTGAAAATTGTGTACACGGTCATACATTAGTTAAAACACAAATTCGTAGATTATTAGCTCAATGGATATCTGGTGGTCAATCTGGTATTGTTCTTGGTTTAGAAGGTCCACCTGGAAACGGTAAAACTACAATGATTAAAGAAGGATTAGCAAACTGTTTAATTGATTCGCACGGAAATAAACGTCCAGTTGGTTTTATTCCATTAGGTGGTATGACAAATGGTTCAACCCTTGTAGGTCACGGTTACACATATCAAGGATCTAATTGGGGAAGAATTGCTGATATATTAATGCAAAGTAAATGTATGAATCCTATATTTTTATTTGATGAGTTGGATAAAGTAAGTAATACTGAACATGGTAGAGAAATAGTTAGTATTTTAACACATTTAACAGATACAAGTCAAAATTATGAATTCTATGATAAATATTTTGATGGTGTAGAATTAGATTTATCAAAAGCATTAATGATATTTACTTTTAATGATAGAAGTAGAATTGATCCAATTTTATTAGATAGAATGACAATTATTGAGACAAAACCTTTATCTGTAGATGATAAAAAAATTGTTTGTAAAAATCACCTTATTCCTCAAATATGTAAATTAGTAGATTTTGAACCAAGTCAAGTTAAAATATCTGATGAAGATATTGAAGATTTAATTTATGATTATACTTTTGAAGCAGGTGCTCGTCAATTAAAACGTTTACTAGAAAGTTTAATACAAGAATTAAATTTACAACGTTTATTAAATCCTAACACAGATTTTTCAATAGATAGATTTTTAATTCATGATGTTCTTAAACATAAAGATAAAATTAGAAAAGAATCTGTAACTGATAATGAAATTGTTGGTCAAATTAATGGTATGTATGCTAATACTCTTGGATTAGGTGGAATATTACCTATTCAAGTATCTAAAAATGTTTCTGAATCAAAACTTGAATTAACTGGTACACAAGGTGATACTATGAAAGAAAGTATGAAATGCGCTAGAAATGTTGCATTTGGTTTAATGACTAAAGATGATAGTTCATTTGATCCTAATGAAATTAAATATGGTTTACATATTCACTGTCCATCAACAAGTACACCAAAAGATGGACCATCTGCGGGAGGAGCAATTTGTATGGCTGTATATAGTTTTTTGTCTAATAAACCAATACTACAAAATGTTGCAATGACAGGAGAAATTGATTTAATTGGTAATATTACGGCAATTGGTGGTTTAGACGCAAAATTAACTGGTGCAAAAAGAGCGGGTATTAAAGTTGCATTAATTCCAGAAGAAAATTTACAACAACTTGAAAGATTGCGCAATGAAAATAAAAGTCCTGAAGACGATAATTTCCATGTATATTGTGTAAGTCACATTGATGAAGTTTTAGAATATGTTTTTTCTTAAATATGATTTAAGTTGTTAATTAAATTAATATAAATATTGTTATATATTTTTATCTATACATAACAATATATGGGACGAAAAGATAGTAGCGATTTAAAAAGGCGAACTAAAAAAAATTCAGCTATTGAAAAGAAAAAACGTAATGGAAATTATGGACAAAAACATATTCGTGCTCAAGAAAGACTAAAAGATAAACGAGACAAAAAATAATTTAATTCTTTCTTGATTTACGATTTCTTTTTTTAGTATTTCTTCTTGTTCTTTTCTTGTTTCTTCTTGTTTTACGAGTTCTTTTTTTACCACCTAATACAACTCCTCTGTGTTTATTATAATTATTTTTATTGAGCTGTAGACGAACACTCATTTTTGCCGCTTTTCTCTGAGCATTATATTGACTTTTTACACTTTCCTCTGGTACTTCATTGAAACCACTACGAGATAAAGGTTCTTTTCTACCTTGGAATACTCTTAAACTGTATTGTTTATTTCTTTTTACAGGATCCTTTACATATGAAGGGCGTTTACCTTGTAGTTCATTTAAAAAAGTTTTTGGGTTTTTTGGAAATGAATTTGATGAATTTTTTAATACACTTTTTACAGGTTTTGTATTACGTCGTACAAAATTAATATTATTTTTAACAGTACTAATATTAAATATTGGTTCACGAGTTGTTAATTTTGTTTCATTTTCCAGATTTCGTGTTAATTTTTTATTAAATGTTACTTTTTTACTTTTACGATCTCCTCCTTTCATAACTTATTATATATATTATACATATATAATAAATATTACATTGCTTTATTAATAGATTTTTTATCAATAATATTTTTGATATCTTTACAATATTTATCAATAATATTATTAGAAATAATATTTTTAAAATACTTATTATCATAAATTTGTTCTAAATCAAATCTAGAATCACTATCAAAACATAAAATATTATTAAAAAATGATGCACAATTTTCCTTAGAATATTTATTAATTTCAAGATTTTTATTTTTGTACCCTTTAAATAAATCAATTATACTAAAAGATTCAATTTTACTTATCATATCGTGTAAATTTTTACAATTATCCCATGGAAGATAACCAAAACACGATTCTATAAATATACATCCTAATGCCCAAATATCACTCTTAATTGTATTTTTTTTCTTTTGTAATAATTCAGGTGCCATATAAATTAATGTTCCAGTTGGAGATTCCTTCACATTACTAATATATTGTGAGTGATCAAAATCAATTAATATGGGTTCACATTGATTATCAATACAAATATTTTCTGTTTTAAAATCACAATATAAAATGTTATTATCATATAAATATTTTGAAACATTCACCATTTTTTTAAATATATATAAGCAATAATACATATTAATATTCGTACCATAATGTTTGTAATGACTTATAATATCAAACAAATCATAAGGATATATATTATTATATAATAAATATACATTTTTCTCAGTTTCAAAATGCAAAGGTCTTTTTGTTATATTACGATTTGATTTGAAGCTATTTAAAATATTAATTTCATTATATGCACTACATAATTTTTTACTATTATTTTTAATTTCAAATTTTTTAATTAAAAAACTTTCTTCATATAAATTTTTCGCAGTATATATTATTTTATCTGATGTCTTACATATTAAACTTTTATCATTAAATTTATCTGTAATATTTACATTTTTATTTGGAGCATTAGACATATAATATACTTCAAAACCTGTACATTTTTCCTTATAATTTTCATCAGTATAATTATTAATATTTTCCCAAAATATTTGATGTCTGTAATCTTTTTTGATTATAGCATATAATTTATTTATGTCACCATAATTTCCATCTATAATTTGATTTATTACTTGTGTTTTTGGATTATACATCATTATTGTTCCTATACTTTTTAAAACATTATTATTTTGTGATGTGTTTATTATTTTATTAAACTCATTTATATCTCCAAAAAATATAGATTTATATTCAATTATACACTTAGAATAATTTGATACCTGAACATTAACTGTTTCTTCATCGTATTTATATGTAAATTTTGGTTTAATACAATTCTTAGGCCAACTAATAGAAATTATTTTTTTTTTTGGACTATTTGTTATATTATTTATTTTTGTGTCATTATATTCATTAACAGTATAATAATTTTCATCTATTTTATTATTAATAAAATCCAATAATAAAGGAAAATTACAATATTCATATTTTTTATATTGTAAAGATAATTTTTTATCCTTTTGAGATGAAATCTCGTTAAATTTTTCTAATACATTTTCATTTTTTATATAAAATTCAATAAAATAATACCGTAATATTGTATCCAAAACATTTGCATTTCTCTTATTATATGTATATGTTGAAATATCTGGATTATTTAAAACTAATAAAAATGGTGAAAAAATATCTATATCAAAGCATCCATTATATTCATAAAATATATCACGAACATCAATAAATTCAATTTCAGAAGATATAAAAAGAATATATTTATCTTTAAAAGAAAATATTTGTGATTTATCATTAAATTTTAAAAAATCTCTTAATTTTTTAATAATAATTACTTCATAATCAATAATTATTTTTGATTTTATTATTGATTCATATATATTTTTCTTTTTAATATTTGATGTAATTATACACAACTTCATTAAATATATATGATACTAATTTTTTAAATACATTTATACAATTATATTAGCATATATGGTAATAAATATACAATTTCTGTATTATTTTTCTTGAAGTATAATTTCTGATACTTATTAATAAATATCTCAGATTCTTTTACTTAATAAATAGTCAGATATTAATTATATCAGATTCTTTTACTTAATAAATAGTCAGATATTGATTATATCAGATTCTTATACTTAATAAATTCAGATTATTTGTTAAGTATATTTAGTAATTACAATTTCTGTAATATAATAGAATTATCTAGAATATTTAACAGAAAAAATCGGGCATTAAATCTCTATCATCAATATTTGTATTTATCTTATATTTTTCAAGATCTAAATCTAACGATGATAATACTTCATCATCTATAAAATTTTTACCATTACAACCATAACTGTCACTTGCAAGTATATGTGCTGCAGCATCACCCATTATATCAGTAGTTCTAGATATTTTTATCAATTCTTCACCACCTATTATATTTTGAATTGGTGTTGTACTTATTGTTGTTCTTGGCCATAAAGTATTTACTGCAATATTATGAAATTCTTTATTCCAAAATTTTGCCATTAATGACATATTAAATTTAGACATACTATAATACATATGATTTGTCCACCAATCATCATCATAAAGCATATATATTGGAGGAGATATAACTAATATATGTCCACTATGATTATTTCTCATTTTTCTTAAACATCTTTGTCCAAAATAATATGTACCGTTAATATTTACTCTATTCATTATATCTGTTTCTTTATCTGTTTGTTTTAATGTATTTTTTAAAAATAAAGCGGTTGAATTTAAAATAACACCATCTAATTTACCGAATTTGTTTAATGTTTCATTTATAACATTATCAATTTCATTTGGTTTACATATATCACAAGGGACAGCTAATGTTTTTTTAGAAAATCTAATTTTATTTAATTCATTAAGAGCAACATAAATTGAACTATCTAAATTTTTATCTTCATTTGTTTTTTTATCAGTAATTGTAATATTTGCGCCATTTTCAAGTAATTTTTTTGCTATATTTAATCCAATACCATTACTTGAACCAGTTATAATAAATGTTTTACCACTTAAAGATAATAAATTCGGAGAAATAGATTTATCTTTTTTTATAGATTTTAAAACATATACATATTTTGATTTTATAGAATTCATATATTATGTTTGTTATATATATTTTTAAATTAAAAACGCGTTTTATTTTTAAAAAAATATTTATTAATTATGAGACAAATTTTTAAATCTTCATTTATAATAAGAAATGAATGTATATAAAAAGTTTAAAAATTCATTAAAAAATTATCTTTCAACTTACAATTTTAAAAATAATTTATCACCTCGAAATATTTCAAAAGATGACCAAGATTCGTTTGATTCTGTTTATTCTATTAAATCAAATGATTCTAATAGCTTAGAACAAAGATTTAGATCTTATTCACGTAATGATATGTCATTAATGAGTATATCAAGTGAAGATAGTATATCAAGTGAAGACAGTCAAGAAAATATATGTTGTATTTGTCTTCAAGATATAAAAGAAAGTAAATCTTTATTTCTTACCAATTGTCATCACGCATTTCATATAAAATGTGTAAAACAATGGTTAATTGAAAAAAGTACGTGTCCTTTATGTAATTCTAATCAAGATAAATTAAAATTACGGTTATCAATCTAATTTTTAATAATAATGTTAAAAATTATATTATGAAATAGATAATATAAAAATTACAAAACACATAAATCTAAATATTAAATGATATAATAATTGTTTTGTACCATTTTGACCATTAATATAGCTATAAGTAAAAAATAATAATAATATAATAATTAAATAAATACAATGTGTTAATGAATATTTTTTATTTAATTCAAATAAATTATAAATAATAAATAATATTGCAGCTAAAGTATCAAATAAAAAAGTATATATATTTTTATTATTCCAATAAATTAAACTGCTTATTATTACTAATAAAATAAGTATTTTATTTATATTATTTACAATATTGAACCATAATAATAATATTATAGGTGTTATACTTAATATAATATCATCAGATCTATAATTATAATGAAATTCAATCATAATATATAATTATGTCTATTAAAATAATTATATTAATTAAATATTAATTATATAATTTTATCATTAAAATAATATATTTAAAATTATTATAATGAAAATATTAAATTTTTTAATATTAATATTATTATTTGTTAGTAATAATTCATTTATTATTTCTTATAAACGTACATTTAATAATAATTTGAAAAAAATATCTGTTTTAGAACCAAAAAATATAAGGAGTAATGATACTGAATGTATTATTTTTTTTACAGGTGGAAATTCATTCATTTTACCAGATATTTATAGTAATTTTTTAAAAAGTTTGGTTAATAAAAATATTTCAATATATATTCCACCTTTTAATTATAAAAATATGAATGATTTAATAGAATTATTATGTAATGAATATAAAAAAGTAACAATGATGGGTCATTCTTCTGGTTGCTCTATGCTTTTAAATAATTGTAAATCAAAAAATATTAAAGATATAATATTACTTGATCCTGTAAATACAAGAATTATTAATAAAAAAAAATATGATATATCGAATATAAAAAATGTTTATTTTTTAAATGCAGATAAATCTTATAGAGTTTCATTTGATCCATTTGGATTACCATTTATACCATTTTTAAAAATAACAAAAAATAAATTATTTTTCAAAAAAAATAAATGTAATTTTTTCTTCACAGATGCTTTTAATTATGGCCATTCAGATATTCTAAATAAAAGATGGAGCGATTTTATGCATAATATAAGACTATCAGTTGGTAATAGTAATAGAACAATTGAAAAAAGTATACAATATCATAATAAATTAGCTAATAATATTAATTTTTTTATAAGGGAACAATACAAAAAAATTTCAAGTTTTATCTAAGTTGTTCCACATTCCCCCAATAAAATCAATATTATTATCAAAATAAAATAGACTATCAAATGTATCAAATTTTAAATCTTTATATTCAAAGTTATATAAATTAGCAATAATAGGTGAGTTTATTTTTGCTTTTGTAAGTGTAGAATCATAAAATAATTTATCATAAATACCATTTTTATAATATATAAAGTCACTATATTCAATTAAATTATCGTGTAATGATGTATCTAATTTTAATTGTCTCATAAAATCAAAATTTAAACTTATTTTGTCTCTCTTTGAAAAACATTTTACATAACTATAATATTTATTTTTTAAGTAATCTGTTTTTTCTTTTGATTTAAAAATATTTACAGGATCCATAGAAAGACTATTTGATGTATAATCTAATATTAATGTTCCATAATTATTAGTATTTTTATCTTTTATATATGTATTAATTTCACATCTTGTAATAACATTTTCATCATTAAAAAATATTGGACTAGAACAATTATATATATTTACACTTAAATAATTATGTTTTTCGTTATCATTTTGTAATAAATTAATTGGAACAATATCTAAATTTTCATCAAATTTATGAATATAATTATTTAAATATTCTGTTTGATCATTATTTAATTTAAAATTTATATATGTACTTTGCGGTTCTATTGTAAATGCAACATTAAATGGATTTTGTGTTATTGGGTTATAAGTAAAAAATGGCATTCCTGTTAAAAGCCAATTATATACTGTTCGTAATGGAATTCTCATACTTTATTTAAAATAAAAACATATTTTTATATAGTTTTATAAACACGCATCTACTATATCATAATAAAATTGTAATATATGAGAACCCATATCGTCTCCATATTGTGCCATTTTTATAGAAAATAAAATTATATGTTTTTTCATTTCATCACTTAATGAATCATTACTTAATATATCCTTTATAAATACATTATTTGCATGAAGAACATCGTGACCTATATTATCAACTTTTGGTAATAATCCAGAAATATATATTACTACATTCTTTCCTAAATGGCGAATATTATCATCTACAATTGTATGAGATTTTTCTAGAATTTTATTTGTTTTATCATCTAAAAAGGTATTATGAATTAATTCTTTTTTTTTATCAACGTGTGATGTAATTAAATGTGTAGGTAATAATTTTGATTCCACACTATTTTTTACTCCAATACTATTTTGAAATGGGAAAAAAATATTTTCTTTACTTGTAAAACCGTTACAAAACAGTGGAAGTAAAAATAATAAAAATAAATTTAAAGATATTTT
>PBFJ01000032.1 GCA_002718715.1 bacterium | reverse complement strand
TCAATGGAGAACTATACATTTGTTTTCCAATTGCTCTTGATTTTTTTTTAGCTAAATATTGTGAATGATCTTGATATAAACTATTCTTACCTCTTTTAATAGTTGTATTTTCTGGATGTGATTTTGGTATTCTTTGAAACATTTGACGCATCATTGAAAATCTATTATTATTTGAAGAAGTGTGACTTTTCATTGGCATCACATTTTTTCCGGATAATTTATTGTTTAAGTTGACTCTATTTATCGTTTTCATTTATATTAATCTATATATTTATTTTTAATTTAATTGCTTCTTTTAACGAGGTAATGGAACAAATTTATAGATTTTTTCACGAGTACTTGTTATTGCAATACAAAATCCAATTTGACAAACAATTACTCCATCATTTACTAAAGCAAATATTGGTTCACCATTTCTACCCATTGCGTATAATTGTGGTTTACTATTTGGATGTTCTTTTTGAGCGTTAGCAAAAACTTCTTCAAAATTAACTTCTTTAAATGTTACTAATTTTTTTCCTTCTAAAATTATTTCATTTAATGATTTTTCTTTTTCATTTAACATGTAGTCATTTTTTGAAAGTGGTTCATTGTCTCCACCTTCAATAACATTAATAATATCACCACCATATTCTAATTTTTCTAAATTTTCTTCAATCGATGAACTATGATCTAATGTTTCTTTAATTACAAATTCTCTTGGTCGACAACTAACAATTACACGATATTTAGCATAATGTTGTTCCTCAATTTCACTAAAATTTATTTTATTTTTACCAAAAACATATTTTGGTTTTATAAATGCAATTTTCCCATCATCAAAATTTCTTTTAACATCAGGATCACTATCTTTTTCACACGCAATTAATCCAAAATTAAAATTACGTTTTCTTAATTCTAATTCTAAATCTTTTGGTGATTTATCTTCATTTCCTTCTAATTTATAATAACGATACAATACCATTAACATATGTTGTAAATTATTATATTTATCACATCTTCTTAAATTTTCCCAATAATTTTCTTCTGTTGGTTCACAATTTTTCCAAATTATTTCCATATTATTTTAAATATAAGTATAATTAACTAAATGATTTAATGTTTAAATTAATTTTCAATTTTATTAATCATATATCGAGACAAATAATTATAAAAGTATTTTAATAAAATTTATAATTATTTTTGGTGAACATTTTTTAATTATTACATTTTAAATGTTTTTTACAGTATTTTTCATTTGGATCTTTTATATTACAACCACACATTTTACCCTTATTTTTACCTGATTTTAATATTGCTTCACAAGTATTATTAGTTGAAAGATTTCTTTTTTGTATTTGTTTATAATGTTTGTCACAATAATTTCCTATTTTATATTTATTTGCACAGTTACAACAATAATTCCCTTTATTTTTTCCCGATTTAAATTTCCATTCACAAGTATGTAAATTCAATATTTTATTACTTGGATGATTTATTCCTGTAATTCTTTTTATACCTTGTATTTCATAATATGGTAATATATTATCAAATACATTTCTACAATATGGACATTTTATTGTATTATATTTTGTATTATTGACATCAATTTTGTAATAATAATACTTTTGGTTGTAAATTTCGTTATATAAATTTGAATAATCAAAACTATGATTACAAGGTAGTGTTATTTTATTGAAATTATTTGATATTATATCTTGACTAATAAGACAAGTATTTTTTTCATTTATATTATTATCATTATTATCATTATTATCATTATTATTATTATTTAGAAAATTTTTATATTTATTATTGTTTAAAATAATATCAATATTCATTTTAAATAATAATAAAAAATTATCTTTATATATATATAATTTTCATTATCATGAATAAAAGAACATGGGGTCCAATTATATGGATATTTATACATACATTATCATATAAAATAAAAGAAGAATCATTTCCAGAACAAAAAGATAATTTATTAAAAATATTAAGAATATTATTTTCAAGTTTACCTTGTCCTTATTGTAGTTCTCACGCAATGAAATTATTTAAACAATCAAATTTAAAATTAATAACAAATAAAGATTCATTTATTGATTATTTATATGCTTTTCATAATAATATAAATAGAAGATTAAAAAAGGCTAATTTTCCAAAAGTAGCATTAAACAAAAAATATGAAAATATTAATTTTGCAACTGTTGTTAGAAATTTTTTGACTGTATATAGTACTCGTCATACTAATAATTTAAAATCAATTATGTTAAATAATTCAAAATCCACAAGTAAACATATTATGAATATTTTAGTAAGTAATAAAGAATGTTATTTAAATTAATTAATATTTCTTAATAATTCACCATTTCTATATACAGCACATTTAAATTGTTGTTTTGAAGGTTTAGTACACGCTACTTTGTTTGAAACAAAGTCATCATTATATAATAAATCATTATAACCAGCACTATTTAATAACATTACATAAAAACCACCTATTAATAATCCAAGTATTATTCCAAAAACAACACCAATTGCATTAGTACAATTATTTGTTACTCGTGCTGAAGAATCAATTACTAAAATTATAAATAAAAATATAATTAATAAATAGTTAATAGTATTATTTATCATCATCGGACCAACCAAATATGCAAATGTAAATGCTATAATAACACTATTATATGATGGTACTGCTAAATAACCTAAACCTTTATTTGAAAAATTAAATAAATAACATAAAGGATTAACTTTACTTCCTAATTTATTAATAAATTGATTTACTGTTTTAATATTATTTTCATTATCATTATTATTATATTCAACTAATTTTGTATTTAAAGTATTTTGTAAAGGTATTGTTAAACCATATGCAATAAATAAACCAAAGATATAAATAAATCCTTTGATATTATAATCAAAAATTGAAATCATAACCATAAAAAATACTAATAAAAATGGTATTATCGATGAAAAAAACATAAAAAGATTTGAAAAATTAAATTCTATTCCAGCCATACTATTTATCTAAAAATAAATTATTTAAATAAATAACTATATATTAAATTAAACAATTATTTTATTTTAAGTAATAAATTAAAATAATAATTATGGGAATTCCAGTATATTTTTCCCACATTATAAAAGAATACAATTTTATTTTAAAAAAAATACAACATTTAGAACATTTTGATGTATTTTTTTTAGATGCAAATTCAATTATTTATGATGTTTATTATTCATTAATAAATAATTCAAATAATCATACTATAAATAATTTGGAAAATAAAATTATAGAAAATACAATTAATAAAATTAATTTTGTAATTAATTTATTTAATGTTGAAAAGGAAGTAGTAGTTTGTTTCGATGGTGTTGCACCATTATCTAAATTAAAACAACAAAGAGAACGTAGATTTAAATCGTGGATAAAGTCTGATATTACTGAAGAACAAAATAAATGGAATACATGTTCTATTACACCTGGTACACAATTTATGAAAAAATTAAATGAACAACTTGATAATTATAAATTAAATTATTATAAATTAAATAATGATAGAAAAGAAAAAATAACAATTCTTGATTCAAGATTTAATGGAGAAGGAGAACAAAAAATATTTGATTATTTAAAAAATCATTATCCTAATCCTAATCAAATTAGTACTACAATGATGAAAGTAAATCTAAAAATTTGTATATATGGTCTTGATTCTGATTTAATAATGCTTTCATTATTACATAATAATTTTTATAATTCAATATATTTATATAGAGAAACTCCAGAATTTATAAAAAATTTGAATAAAAATTTTGATCCAAATGAAAAATATTTATTAAATATAAATTCTTTAAGTAATTGTTTAACTAAAACCCTTTATGGTACAGATACTTTTCACTTTATTAATAATAATAATATATTATCATTCAGAGCAAACATAAATTATATAATTTTATTTTTTATGGTTGGAAATGATTTTGTACCACATCATCCTGGTTTAAGTCTTAGACTTAATGCAGCAAACGATTTAATTGATATTTATAAATATTTTTTACAAGAAAATGATTTATTTTATATATTAAATAATAAATTTTATATTGATTGGAATACAGTTAAAATAGTTATGAAAGAATTAGCTAAGAAAGAATTTGATAATATGAATGAGTATTATGAATACAAAATAAATATCAAAAATAAAATTATGAAAAATGATAAAATTATGAAAAAGAAAGATGAAGTATTAAATTATATACCAATTTTTAATAATGAAAATGAAAAATTTATATTAAGTAATAAAGATGTATCTTCTTTAAGATATTATATTCATTCATTTGGTTCTAATTATAATGTAAAAGATATATCATATCATTATTTAAAAAATTTGGAATGGAATTTTTTTTATTATTTGGGACAAGAAGAATGTAATTATAATTATTATTATCCATATTATCACGCACCATTATTTAATGATTGTGTAAAGTATATACCATTAAAAATAGAAACATTATATGATAAAAATATAGTTGATAATAAAAAATTTATACATCATAATACACAATTATTATATATATTACCTAGTACATATTATAATTTAATTGATTCTAATATAATAAATAATATTGAATTAAAAAATCATTATAATTTTGAAATATTATTTAAAGAACCTTCTAAATTAATTCTTGATATAGATCATAATTTTGTTAAGTATTTCTTTGAGTCAGTAATTCATTTTAAATATATTAATATTAATTTATTAGATAAACAAATTTTAGAATTAGTTAAATGAAATTAATTTAAACATAATTGAATGATTGTATATATAATATTATGCTTACTTATATTGAATTAGATGACGATATGGATCGCGATGGATTCAAAAATTTTATAAATAATAATAAAGATATTGTTATTTTAAAATTTAGTGCAGATTGGTGTGGTCCTTGTCAAACAATAAAACCATATATTGAGGAAAGTATACAAAATCTAGAATCTTTTATGAAAGAAAATAAAACAAATAAAAATGTAAAATTTTGTGAAGTAATTGTAGATGATTATTTTGATATATATTCTACCCTAAAACAAAAAAAAATGGTTAAAGGAATACCACATATAATGTGTTATTTTGGTAAAAAAAATAAAGATAGATTACATTATTATATATCAGATTTGAGTGTAAGTGGTACAGATAAAAATGAAATTAATAATTTTTTTAATTTAATTAAAAATCATCTTTAAATATTTAAATAAAAATCTATAATAATTACAATAATTATTATGGATTTTAATAGTTTAGATTTAAATATAAATAATTATAGCATTGAAGATATATTTAATTTATTTAATATTTCAGATGATTATGATATAAATTCATTAAAAGCTATAAAAAGAAAAGTATTAAAATTACATCCAGATAAATCAAATATGCACTCTAAATATTTTTTATTTTTTAAAAAAGCATATGAAATATTAGTTAAAATATATCAATTTAGAAATAATAATAATAAAAATATAGAAGATTTATCAAAATCAATAGATATACAAAATCATTTAAATCAATATTTTAAAAATAAACCAGTTTCTCAATTTAATAAAGAGTTTAATGAAATCTTTGAAAATGTATATCTTAAAGATGATAATGAATCAAATGGTTATGATGAATGGTTAAAATCAAATAATGATTTTATTGAAAAAGAAAGTGATGTAGAAACATATAAAGAAAAATCAATACAAAAATATGATAATGAAATAGAATCATTTAATTTTTCAAATAATGGTTATTATGATTATAACGATAAAGCTAGTTTTAGTAATAATGATTTAAAAAAGGTATATTATGAAGAAACAGTAATACCAATTAATGAAAAAGATATCCTAAATAATAAACAATCATTTAATAATGTAAACGAATTAAATAATTTTAGAACAAAAGATTTGAATGAAACATATAATAATCTTAGTAAAGAAAAATCTCAGAAAGATTTAGATATATTAAAACAAAAGGAAAATGAAGATTCTATATACACAGCTTATAAATTAATACAAAAACAAGAAAAATATAATCAAAATTACAATAATGAAGTTTCTAAATATTTAAAATTAAAAAATAAAATATAACTTTTAATTAATAATAAAATATGATAAATCTTTTTTATGGTGTAATATTGTTTTTTATATTCCTTTTATTGTTAAAAAATATAAAGGATTATTATAGTTCAAAAATAAGTAGTCAATGTGATATAGATAATCACAAAAGATGCGAATTTAATAAATTAAAAGATCATTTACTAGAACATTCTAAATTATCTAAATGTAAAAAGCCAATTTTATGGATTTACATTGATTTTGAAAAAAATGCAAGAAAATGGATAGATTTTGGAACAAAAAATAGCACAAATTTGAATATGCCATACATTTATTTATGTTTAAAAACAATTATAGACAATTGTGGTGATTCATTCCATATTGTTATTATTGATGAAAATTCTTTTGACAATCTTATTCCTGGATGGAGTATTGATTTAAAAAAAATAAGCGATCCATTAAAAGAAAAGTATATTAATTTAGCTAAATTACAATTATTAAAAAACTTTGGTGGTATTTTTGTACCTCCAAGTTTTATTTGTAAAAAAGATTTATATGAATTATATTATGAAAATTGTGTATATAATGATAAAATGTTTTCTTGTGAATTTATAAATAATTGTTCTAATATTAATAAAAATTTGATACCTAAATTGGATTTCTTTGGATGTAAAAAAAATAATTCAAATATAGATGGTATTATTCAAGATTATGAATATATTTTAGCTAAAGACTATACAGAAGAATCATTATTTGATGAATCAATGTCTCAAATATTACTTAATAATGATAAAATTTTAAATATTATTGATGGCAAAAATATTGGAATTAAAGACAGAAAAGATAAATGTATTTTAATTGAAGATTTAATGAGTAATAAAAAACTTGAATTATATGATAATCATCTAGGAATATATATTCCTTATAAAAGTCTAAAAATAAGAAATAAATATAATTGGTTTTTATATTTATCACCTATAGAAATATTAAATTCACAAACATTTATTGGTAGATATTTATCTCAATCTATATAAATATAATATTGTATACTATAATCTGAATTTTGATAATGTATTTTACTTATATATTTAAGATTATTTTTTTTTAGTATTTGTCTTATAATGGTAATTAAATTTTTATAAGACATTTTTCTTTCTAGGTAAAATTTTTTACTTTCATAATAATATGGTTTTACAGACTCAATGAATTCATCAATATTACCTATAAATTTTGATTTTTTATAAGAATCAGGATTTATTATATAATAATCATTATGTTTAAATCCTATTGATTTAACAAAATTTATAAGTAATTCGTCTGGAACATTATTTTTAAAAATTTGATTACTCATTTAAACTTATATTTATCATATATTATAAATATTTGCAAAAAAAATAATTATTTATCTAATATTTTTATTACATCATTTGTAAAAAAATAATATTTTATTTTATGATCATAACCATCATAAAATTTATCAATATATTTACAAATTAAATGTATTAATTCATAATTTATATTATCACCTTTTATAAATTGATAAAATTCTTCTAATATATCCAAAAAAAAGAATCCTTTTTTAGATAATTGTAATAATATATTATTTGCATTAATTACATTTTTATTTTTACATTCATTAATAAAAGTATCATAATGATCTCGTTCTATATTAATAAAAAAATCATTATTCAAATTATAATTGTCTTCTAATAAATAAATTTTTTCTATATAATTCATTATTATGTTGAAATTTAAATTACTATGTTTTATTATATCATTTATATTTTCATTTGTAAGAGATAATTTTTCAATATTATTAATATTATTAATATAATTTATCATTTTATCTTTATTTATTCCATTACATTTAATTTGAAATAATTGTGATTGTAATGGTTCTATTAAATCATTTATATTATCGATACTACAAATAAAAAATATATTATTTTTTGAATATTCAAAAATATTTTTCAAATTTTGTTGATTATTTTCATTAAAATTATTTATATCATCAATAATCACAATTTTTATATCGGATAAAGTAATTGTTGAATTACAAAATATTTTTAAATCATTCAAATTTTGAACAAATGTTTGTTCATTTAAATTATTCAAACAAAATATATTTTTTTTATTTAAAATATTTCTTTTCAATAACTCTTTTACTAGTGTATTAATTATTGTAGTTTTACCACATTGATCATAACCATGAAATAAAATATTTAATTCTTTGGTTTCAATTAAAAAATTTATAAGACTAATAAGTTCATCATCAATTAATAATTCATTTATTGTTTTTGGACTATATTTTTTTTCAAATAATTCCATTTTATTAATTATATTATAAATATTTAAATAAATTTATATGATTATATTATAATTATGTTGAATACTTCTAATAATCTAAATGAATTAAAACAACAATATAGAACTATGACTATGAATTTACAAAATAATCCGCAAGAATTAGAAAAATTAAATCAAGAATATATGAATTTTATGAATAATATGAATAATATGAATAATATGAATAATAGTGTTTCTCAACAAAAAATATCCAATGTAAATGATATTAATTCATTATTTTATCCTAGTAATCAAATGATGAATGGTATAGAACCAAAAATTATGTTTATGACTATGAATCCTGAAGATGAAGCTCAAATGATGAACTCTATGATAAATTCTATGCCAGACTTATTAAATGTTGCTTTTGATATGAAAAATAAATATAATAAAAAAAATAGTTCTAAAAATAAAAATAATGATTTATTTTCTTCTTTTTTTGATTTTTTAAATATTAATAATGACGATATTTCAAAAATACAAAATAATAATAATGATTATAATGATATTATTAATGATAATATTAATGATAATATGAAAAATGTATGTATTGAAAAAGTTATAAGTATATATGACATTTTTAAAGAAAAAGAAATCCAAATTAATTATAAATCTAATATTTATCATAATGAAAAAATAATTGAAGAATCAAATAATTGTAAGACAATTAAATTAAACTTTCAAATTAATCATAATGAGACAAAAACATTTCCATATGATGGACATAAATATATTTTTAATAAAAATGATATTCAACATAGCAATTTAAATATTAAATTTTTAATTAAAGAAAATATTGATTTATTAGAAAATAATTCTGATATTCAATATGAAAAAAAAGATAATGATTATATTATTCATTTAAAAATTAGTTATCCTGAATCAATATTTGGATTTTCTAGAAAAATAAAATTATTAAATGAAAATGAGACAAAATTAAATATAAATTCTAATGGAAAAATAATAATAAATAATGATGAAAAAAATATAAAAAATAAAGGATTTTTCATTGATAATGAAAATTATGGAAATATGATTATTAAATTTTATGTCTCATCATATCTCATAAATGATTTCAAAAATCATGAAGAAACTTTAAGAAATATATTCAAATAATTTTTTTAGTATTAATTAAATTATCCATACTTTATAAATGGAAAATAATAATTGCTTTCAAAAATTATTAAGTATATTTACAAAACGTAAACATAATAATAATAATAATGAAAATAATATTGAATTTGTTATTAAAGAAAAAATACTTGAAGAAGTTAGTGATGTTGTATATGATGATAAATTATATATGAAGTCTAATAAACTTTCTACCATTTATGAAAATGATAATGAATATGATAATAAAGAAATTAAAAATAAAAATATTGATGAAAATAAAGATATTAATAAATATGTATTAAAAACATCAGAGAAGTTTGTAGATAATGTTATGAAAGAGGCAATAAAACAAATAGATTATAAAGAAAAAATGAAAAAGCTAAAAGATAAATATAATTTTAATAAATGGCAATAAACTAATTTAATGTTAAAAAAATAAATTAAATAATTTATTTAATTATTATAAAATTAAACAATTTATTTAAAATATGGAAGATTTGGAGAATAAACCAATAATATTAAAAAATATACCAAATATTGAATTAATTGAAATGAAAAAAGTACATTTAGCAATTGGCGATAAAATGTTAAATGATATTTCTTTTTCTTGGGTTAGTCATCATTTAGAAAGTTGCAATTTGTTTTATAAATCTGGTATAAGTAAGCTATTTAAGGAGCATAATCCTATACAACTGTTTCATGATAAACAAGATAAAATTAATGATTACAAATATAAATGTAGATTATATTTGGGTGGTAAAAATGGAGATAAAATATATTATGGTAAACCTATTATTTATGATGGGGGTCAACAAAAATATATGTATCCAAATGAAGCTAGATTAAAAAATATGAGTTATTCATTTACTATACATTATGATGTAGATATTGAATATGAAATATATAATAAAGAATTAGATGAAAAAACTATTATTGAATCTGAAACATTAGAAAAAATATATTTTGGTAAATTTCCTATTATGTTAAAATCAAATTTATGTATTTTAGAAAATCTTACAAATGAAATAAATTATAGTTTAGGTGAATGTAAAGAAGATTATGGTGGTTATTTTATTATTGATGGAAAAGAAAAGGTAATTATACCACAAGAAAAATTTGCAAATAACATGATTTATTCTAGAAAAATTAATAATGATGCTTCTAAGTATGATTATAGTATTGAAATTAAATCTGTTAGTGAAGATAGTTCTAAACCACAAAGAACATTAAAAGTTATGCGTGAAGTTTCCACTCCAAATAAAGAAAAAAATTTTTTTGTTGTTGAAATTCCAAATGTTAGAAAACCTGTACCATTTTTTATTGTAATGCGAGCATTAGGATTTTTATCAGATAAAGAAATTATTGAATCTGTATTATTTGATCTTGATGAAAAAGAAGATTATTTAGATTATTTTGTAACTAGTGTACATGATGCAAGTACAATGTTTAGTCAAATAGAATGTATACGTTATATTGGTTTACTAACTAAAGGTAAAACAGAATATCACGCACATAAAATATTATGTGATTATTTATTACCTCACTTAGGTGAAAAAACATACAAAAAAAAGGGTTATTTTCTTGGACATATGTTATTTGAATTATTACAAATTATAAATGGCGAAAAAGAACCAACAGATAGAGATAATTTTAAATATAAAAGAGTGGAAACATCTGGTGATTTAATGTTTCAATTATGTAATGAATATCTTAACTTACAATACAAAAATATTACACAAAAAATAGACAAAGAATATTACTATCATTCACCTCTTTATGAAGATGAGAATTATTTAAATTTAATTCAAACACATTTTCCATATTATTTTGAAGATAGAATAGTTGAAGATGGTTTTAGAAAAGCTTTTAAAGGCAATTGGGGTGCATTTAGTCATACTAAAAGAGATGGTGCAGTTCAAGATTTGAATCGTTTAAGTTACAATTCTTTTTTGTCTCATCTTAGAAAAATTAATCTTCCATTTGATAGTAGTGCAAAAATTACTGGTCCTAGATTATGTCACGGATCTCAATATGGAATTATTGATCCTATTGATACACCTGATGGAGGAAATGTTGGATTACATAAAAGTTTAACAATTGCATCTAAAATAACCACACATATTGATCCTAAACTTGTTTTAAAATGGTTAGATTTAAATACAAAGATTTATTATCTTGGACACGTAAATAATAACTTTTTAAATAAAAAAACTAAATTATTCTTAAATGGGAATTGGATTGGTGTTGTTGAAGATCCATTAGTTGTAAAAGATAAATTTTTATCAGCACGTAGAATTGGTTTAATACCATATTTTGTTAGTTTTTCTTTTGTAATTAGTGAAAATTTAATTAACATATATTCTGATGGAGGAAGATTAATTCGTCCAACATTTTATACAAAAAAAGAAACAAATAATATTATTTCAAAAAATGATGTTAATTATAATACTGTTATTAGTTATCAACAAAGTAAAACATTAATAAAGGAAAAATTATTAAATAAAAATGATTCTTTTACATGGTTTGATTGTATTACTGGTTTTGTTGAAAAGAAACATGATATTGATCCATTAAAAAACTTAAATTTTGAAAAAATATTTTTCTATAATATTTCTGATTTATATAATGATCCTGAAATTAATATTTTACCAAAAAGACAAGGTATTATTGATTATTTAGATTCATCTGAAACTGAAACATCATTTATTTGTTCAAAAATTGAAAATTATATGAATAATAAAAAATATACTCACGTTGATATAGATCCTTCATTTATGTTAGGTATTATGAGTAATCAAGTTGTATTTCCTGAACATAATCCATATGCTAGAGATTTATTCGCTTGTGGTCAAGCAAAACAAGCTGTATCACAATATCATTCCAATTTTAGACATAGAATTGATAAAATGGCTGTTAATCTTAATTATGGTCAACAACCTATTTTGAAAAGTAAATATTTAAAGAATATACAAAATGATAAACACCCACACGGTGAAAATCCTATTGTTGCTATTATGTGTTATACTAGTTATAATGTTGAAGATTCAATTTTAATTAATGAAGCTTCATTAAATAGAGGTATATTCAGAACAACTTATTATAATATGTATGAAACATTTGAAGAATCAACAAAATACAAAAATAATATGGTTGATTCTAAAATTACTAATATTTTTAATGAAAATATTGAGAGAACTAAACCTGGATATAATTATAACTATTTAGATGAAAATGGTGTTGTTAAGGAAAATACAAAAATGAATGATAAAGTTGTTGTAATTGGAAAAATATCTTATAGTAGTATAAATCCAAATGATAAATTAGATTCTTCAATTTATCCCAAAAAAGGTCAACTTGGTTATGTTGATAAAGTATTTATAAGTGATGATGAAGAAGGTAGACGATTAGCAAAAGTTATAATTAGAGAAGAAAGAATTCCTGCGATTGGAGACAAATTTTGTAGTCGTTGTGGACAAAAGGGGACTATTGGTAATATAATTCCAGAACGTGATATGCCATTTACTAAAGATGGTATAAGACCTGATATTATTATTAATCCTCACGCAATTCCTTCTCGTATGACTATTGGTCAATTAATTGAATGTATTATAGGAAAAGCTAGTGTTAATTTAGGTTCATTATCTGATTGTACTGCATTTATGAATTTAAGTGAAAAATATAAACCATATGGTGATATATTAACTAAACAATTTGGATATCATTCTAAAGGTAGTGAAATATTATATAATGGTATGAATGGTGAACAAATAGAAACAGAAATATTTATAGGTCCAACTTATTACATGAGATTGAAACATATGGTAAAAGATAAAATTAATTATCGAACAAAAGGTCCTAGAACAGCATTAACTAGACAAACTGTTCAAGGAAGAGCAAATGATGGTGGTTTACGTGTTGGTGAGATGGAACGCGATTGTATTGCAAGTCATGGTGCTTCATCATTTTTAAGACAATCTATGATGGAAAGAGGTGACAAATATAAAATTGCAGTTTGTAATAAATCTGGTGCATTAGCAATATATAATCCACATAAAGATGTTTATTTAAGTCCACAAATAGATGGTCCTATTCAGTTTGATATATCACATAATGATAATATTCAATTAATACAACAGAGTTTACACGGACACGATTTTAGTATAGTTGAAGTACCTTATGCTTTTAAATTATTAATGCAAGAATTAATGGCTTGTAATATTCAAATGAAAATTATAACAGAAGATAATATTTCTCAAATGACAAATGTTTTATATAGTGGTAGAAAAATTAGTCTAGAAGAATTAGAAAATCGTGATAAAAAAGTAAAGGAAAAGAAAGATAAAGAACAAGGACCAATTATTTCATTATTTGATTTTAAAGGTGAAGAAGAAGAAGAAGAAGAAGAAGGTGATCAGAATCCTAAAATGACTGGAGATCTTGATGAACCAGAGCAAGTATATATTGCACCTCAAACTGAACAAGAAATTATTTTGAATAAAAATGATGATGAAGAAGAAGATCCTATAGAATTACCACCTGAATTAAAAAATAGTGAGTTTTTTCCTTGGGTATATAAAGAAGATGATGATGGTTTAAAAGCATATATTTCTTTGATCATTGATGAAAACGGTGAATCAACTGATTTATGGGCAGAACTTGAACCACCTATTCCTGATAAATATCCTGATGGATGGGACCATAAAATTGTAGCTAGAAATAGATTAGATGAAAAACGTATTGTTAAATTATTAAAAGAAAATCAAGGAAAAAATAATTGGAAAAAAGTTATTAAACAATTAATAGATGAAAAACAAGCACTTGCTGCTGAGAATAATAATCAAGTTGTACCTGTACAACCTATGTATATTCCAGCTTATGTTCCACCTAATTCAAACTCACCTGCTTATGTTCCACCTAATCCAAACTCACCTGCTTATGTTCCACCTAATCCAAACTCACCTGCTTATGTTCCTGGCTATGCTCAACCTAATCCAAATTCACCAGCTTATGTTCCACCTAATTTAAATGCACAATCTAATACAAACTCACCTGCTTTTACAATGCTTCCTAATGCATCCAATATTGTACAACAAGGTCAACAACAAATGACAAATGCAATGGGAACAGTAGGTAATATGGCAACACAAGGTCAACAACAAATGACAAATGCAATGGGAACAGTAGGTAATATGGCAACACAAGGTCAACAAGAATTAACAAGTGTTGTTGGTAATGTAGGTTCCGCAGTTAGTAATGTTGCTGGACAAACGCAACAACAATTATCAAATATTGGTACAGGTATACAAGCAGGATTACAAGATGCAACTATGACTATAATTCCTAATAATAAATCAAGTACAGATCAAGATGGTGGTGCCGGTAATAGTGATTTTAAAAATATAATAAAATTAAATTAAAAATTGAATAAAAATAATTACTTATAATTAATTAAAAATAAAATAATTAATTAATAAAAATGTCATCAGAAAAAACTGGAATTTCATCTAAATTTATTGATTCTAGTAATTTTATTGATAATTTATATAATTCTAGAATTAATATCATAAAATATTTAGAATTAGAAGGTTATGATTGTAGTTTATTTAATCAATTTACATTTAATGATATCCATACAATGTCAAGTACTAAACAACTTGATATGATTGTTGAAAAACCAAATAAAAAGGTTTTAGTAAAGTATCATCTCGAAAATACTTTAAGAAATAACATTTTATATGAATATATTGAAGAATTTTATAATGTTGATGAAGTACTTACCAAAGATGATGATTTTGTTATTGTTATTTTTGATAAACCAAATGATACATTAATTAATTTATTAAAATATATTTGGGAACAAGAAAATATATTTATTACTATATTTAGTGTTAAACATACATTATTTAATATTTTAGATCATCAAATGGTTCCACAACATAAAAAATTAAATAGTGATGAAAAAGATGAAATAATGAAAAAATATAACATAAATAATGATACTGAAATACCAGAAATATCAAGATTTGATCCAGTTGCTAATATATTATTTTTAAGACCAGGTGATTTATGTGAAATTACAAGATTTAATAAAACATCTATCACTAATAAATTTTATAGAATTTGTATAACATAAATTTTAGCTAAAAAAGAAATTAAAATATATATTTTAATAATAAATGGAAGAAAAAGATTATCAAAATATATTTAATAATATTTATAATTCATATTATAATAATGAAAAAGAATTACAACAATTAAGAGAAGCTGAAAATACAGATACAGAGAGATTTCAAGAATTGATAAATGATCAAAATAATTTATTATTACAATTAAATAATTTACAAACAGAAGTTACTAATTCTAATTATGAAAAACAAAACAAATTAGAAGTATTATCTTCTGAAGTGTTAACTTTACAAGATGAAGTAAAAAATTTAAAAGAGAAAAAAAAGGAATTAGAACAAAATAGTGAAACAGCAAAAGGTTTAAACGATCAAACATATTATATAGTTCAATCATCATTTTATTATTTAATTGGTAAATTATTGATATTATTTTTTTTACTATATTTAATCTATAGCAATTTAAATAAAGATGTTGTAACAAATTTATTAAATAATGTAGTTACTAATAAAACTATTAATTCTAGTAAATCTATAAAATCATCAAATTCAAAAAATAATAAAATAAATAACCAAATAAATACGAAAAATAAAGATAAAAAATATAATATTAATTATAATAGTAATATAAATAAGAATAATAATAATAATGTCATCAACTGAAGATAAATTTTCCCTTCATTTTAAATCTTTGGGTTTAGATAATAACAATAAAAAAAATCCAACTTTAGTTTCCATACAAAATGATTATAAAAAATGTAATCAAAAATTAAATGATTTTAAACAAAGATATAATACAAAATATAGTGAATTATTTGAAATTATTAATTCTAACAATATTGATAATGATTTATTATTAACCACATTGAATAATTTAAATTCATTTATAAATGAAAATGAAAGAATTATTAATCAGTGTTATAAACGGATTTTAGGAAAAGAAAAAGAATTAACACAAAATAAAAATTCAAAAATTGAAGATAAATTTACAGGTAGTGTAATTAATAATTTACAACAAGAAACAAATGAAAATTATAGAAAATATCAAGCTGATATTGTAGTTTTAAAAAAAAGTCGTGATGAATTGAAAAATACTATAGATAGATATAATTCATATGTAACTGGGATTGAAGATGGATTATTAACACAAACTTATGCACTTTTTTATATTTGGTTTGTTATTTTAATAATTTTGGTTACTTTTTGTTTTATTAATTTTTTGAATATAGAATTTGGGATGCTTAATAATTTATTATTAATTTTTACAGTAATAGTTGCTTTATATTTTATATATACAAATTTAAATGTTTATTTTGTATAATAAAAATATATTATTAAATATAAATAATTAATATATTTAATAATATGAATTCATTATCTGGTATTGTTACTGAAAAATATAAAAAATATCAAGATGCAGTTGAGCATCATAATAATGCTTTAAATAAATTAAATGCATTTTATGGAAATTATTTAGATATACCTTCAAAAAGTAGAGAATATTTAGATAAAAATGTCAAAGATGCGTCTGGATCAAATTATTATGTTACACCTCAAGGCTTATTAAAAAAATTAAATAATAATGGAAATAAATCAGACGATTGTCCATCTGGTTCTTCTAGTACAATAAATGAAGCAGCACCATCTTATGGATTAATGACAAATATTCCTTTAAGTTATAATAAACCATTGCCAGAAGATACTGCTGATAATTATTTTATTACTGGTAAATCTATGAAATTTAACCAACCTTGTTCTTATTTTAATCAAGAAACAAGTATTAATTTACCTGATAAATCAACGAATAGACAAATGAAAGTATGTACATATGTTTTTGAAGATGCACAGAAATCTAATATGATTGAACACGATGATTTAACTAATGCTAGTTTAGATGAATGTCAAGTAAGAGCAGAAGATGTTGGTCATGATGCATTTGGAATAATAAAAACAAATCCTAGAAATTTTAAAGGAAAATGTTTAACAGGTAATAAAAAAAATGTACCACAAGATGGAGGTGATCGTGATGAAATAAAAGAAGTTATTAATACAGATAATTCTAATGCAACATTAACATTGTTAAAAAATGGTAATTTAATTATGTGGGCACCAAATAATGAAAGTAATAATTATTATAATGAACAAAAACAACTTCAAGAATCAACTATATTATGGAGTTCTAAAGGAAATAATGGTAAAACTGACGGAAGATGTGATCCTATTTTCGGTGGCTCAATTAATAATATAAATGTAACATATGGAACAAATTGTGGTTTAGATATATTTTAATGAAATAATTATTTAAAATAAAATAAAATTTTAGTATAAATAATTATTTTATAATTGTATTAATTAAGTAATAAATGAATAATATTGATTCCAAATATTATACTTTAAATAATACAAAGAATACAAAGAATACAAAGAATACACATAATAAAAATTTAGAAAAAAATAAAAAAACAGAAAATAAAAACAGCTCATATTTTGATGATATGTTTGTTTTTTTGGATATAATGAACCCATTTAATAGTCATATTGAAAATTTTGAATCAGATTATTGTCCTAAAACAATTGAAGAATTAAAAAAAGTTATAACAGAATTAAAAAATAGCAATAAAACATTACAAGAAAAAAATTTAATTTTAAAAAAATATATTGATAATTGTAGTAAAGGATATAATGGTGTTGAAAGTTTATTAAATATTGAAATTAATGATATGTTAAAAAATGAAATTCAACGTAATATTATGATAATGGAAATTGAAAATGATTTTAAAATATTACATGATTCTTTATACAAATTATTACCATATATAACACCATATATGGCTATTGGGGCTCACCCTTTAGATATATTAAATAAAAAATATTCTAATGAAAATAATGGTAATTTCACAAAATTATATAATGATGCAAATAAAAGTTACGATTATATTAAAACTAATTATGGTAATTTATTTAATGAAAAACCAGAATCTTTCATATATGGTATAAGAAAAGTTTTAGATTTTATTCATTTTGTAAAAATGGATAATAACAGTAAATTTATTTTACAATATCAACCGGTAATAGAAACTCAAAAACCAAATGTTGCTATGTCTTCGTTAGGTATAAAAAATATAGATGTTGGAGATAATAATGTTTTTGTTGATGGTGTATATGGTATTAAACCAGTAAATACTATAAATAATATGGCAAATGATTTTAGAAAAAATTTATCTAAACAATTAGATGAATTATTAGAATGTGATACAACTGGAAAAATGGATATTGGTGGAAAAAATTTTACTATGTATATAAATGTTTTAATTAATAAATGTGGAGTAAATGAAAAAAATCAAAATAATTTTTTAAAATTTTCTAATGGTAATACTAGTTATGAACGTGTAGATGAAAATAAAGAATTACCATATAATAATAGTTATGGTTTAATACATCATATGGCTGCTTTATCTTATGCTATCCAAATATATACAGTTCAAACTGAGTTTGCAAATAATATTATTTCTAAATTTCGTACTTTAGAAGCATATTCAAAAAGTATATCAAAAAATTCAGCATCTACAGTAACAAATTTTATAAAAAATTATTTGAAAGAATTAGATAGTATTATTGATAATGCTTATACTAATCCATACATTAATAATTATAGTTTACAAACATCACAAGAATTAAAAAATTTAGTAAGCTTTAGAGAAATTCTAGAAGATAGTTGTTATAGTTCAGATTATAAACAATGTTGTTATTATTTAAAAAAATTAAATGAAAATACTGGTAAATATTATTTAAATTGTCAATCGGTTGAACCTATTAAAGATGCTGAAAATAATATGAAATATAACAATGGTGTATTATCAAATAATAATATAAGTGAAGGATTAAGTCAAAAAAATAATTATTTAATAAAAATAAATTTACTATATATAAATTACATTTTGTGTAAAATGCTTAGAGATTCATATTGTGATAATGTATTAGGAGGTTCCAAAATGATTGAAGCCGATAGTCGTATGGATGGATTAAGAGATATTATTGACGAGCACTCTAGTTATGCTGCTGCAACTAGTGGAAGACCAAAAAATTCAACAATGGCTATTTCTAATTATTTAACAGAAACCTTTATACCATCAAGAGAAGGTTATGAAGGTAATAGTAAAATAATTGTTGGTGAAACAAAATTTACTGATACTGTTAATAATATAATTAAAAATTATAAATCTAT
>PBFJ01000031.1 GCA_002718715.1 bacterium | reverse complement strand
TTGCAAATTGTTGTGCATTTTTTTGTGATTGAATACTTTTATCTTTATATATACTGATTTGATCTCTAAAGTAATTAACACTTAAGTCTATTTGTCTTAACCTGTTACTACCTGAGTATTCTTGATATGTCCTCGATATTCTCCTAAGAGTCGGCACGATCATCTGCTTATTTTTATCTTCATAAGTAATGTTTAAAACCGAAGTTCCTTTTTCAAGTCCAATGTCAAGATTTTTTTTCCAAGAGGAAAATCTTAATCTCTCAGATTTTTGATTATTTAATTCTCGTTGACTTTTTACAAACTCAAAAACATTCATTAATACCGATGGACTTTTTAGTATTTCAACTTCAGTTTTCAAAGGATTACTTGAAGTTGGTCTAAATCCAGCAAGATCTGCAAAACTTGAACTGATAGAAAGAGAATTTCCTATTGAATCACTACTCGGACTGTCAAGTACAATTTGAAATTCCCCCTGCCAAACTCTTTTTGTATTAAAGGCAATTAAACCACCTATAAATAAACCAGTCAAGCCACATATACCTATTGATTTTTTATTTCTTATTAGAGTATCAACCAACTTTTTGAGATCAATCTCATCAGATATAGTTGAATTTTCTATTTTGTCATTAGAATTAAAATTCATCCTCAAGAAAAAAGCTTTATCTTATTTATATAAAGATAACTCTATTAAAAGAACTAATCAAGAAAAAACCATCTGTATCCGTAATATTTAATAGAAGTTATAAAATCTCCATTTTCAATCATCTATAAAATTCAATCTAAATAGATCTTTATATAGAACTTAAAGTATGGAAAAGATAGATTATTTTCCTTGAATGGGTAAAGATTCACTTTCTGTATTAATAGTATTTATGAATTTTTAGTTTTATCATTTCTTTAGACATACTTTCATCCATCCTAGAGCTATTAAAGTCTCTTAAGATGTAATTAATTATTTAATTTTAAATTTAAGATATATTCAAAGAGTGCAAACTAATAATTTGCAAATAAGTCTCGATGTTTTTTAATACTTTGATTAAATATTTTAATATTAATCAAACAAATATTATCTCAAATAAGGAACTCTTGCAAGCAACAATAGAAACAGATAATATACATATTATTTCTGTATTACAGTTGACAAAGGATCTACCATAACTAGCCTAAAGATACTATATAAGGATCTAATATAAAATATATATAAATTTTCAAACTGGTTTAGAACACAAAGTGAAAATAGCAATAATTAATCTGTATAGTAAAAATATAAGTTTTGGTTATTTAAAGTATCTAGAAAGAGTAATCCCGATTATCAATAAGAAAAATGCTTATACTACTCTTTACTTCGATGCAAATACAAATTCAAAAACAATATCTGTACTAAGTAAGATCAATCCTTCAATTATTTCATACAAGAATACTAGTCAACTAAAGAAAATGATTAATAGTAACAATACAGATATAGTTTTTATACCAAATGGAAGCTTTATTAATTTTGGGAAATTACCAGTAATTGTAATGCTTCAAAACATGGAACCCTTTTGTGATTTTATGATTAAAAATTCTTTTATGATTAGGTTAAGAAATTTTTTAAATAGAGTTAAATTTACTTTGGCCGCACATAAGTCAGATAAAATTATAGCCGTCTCTGAGCATGTTAAAGATATAGTTAAGAATAAAATTCTATTAGACCCTAGGAAAATTTCTGTTATTTATCATGGAACGGATATTCAAAAGATAAATTACATATATAAAAGAAATAGACAATCAACTATTCTAACAGTAGGATCAATTAGAGCTGCTAGAGGTTTAGAAGATATAATTAAAGCATTATCAATAATAAAGAAATATCATTCAAACACTAGGCTAATAGTAGCTGGAAGCAATGATAAATCAACAAAAAAATATTTTAACTATTTAAAAAAACTTGCAAAGAATAATAATGTTGAAGATATAATTACCTGGAAAGGTTTTATTAATACCGAAGAATTAAATGAACTTTACCAGAACTCTGATGTTTATGTAATGAGTAGCAAGACAGAAGCCTGTCCAAATACTGCCTTAGAGGCTATGGCTAACAAATGCAGAATAATAAGTACAACGAATGGACCTATGCCAGAATTATTTAAAGATTGTTCTTTATATTATAAGGCGGGAGACTGGAACGAATTATCAATGAAAATTCTTCAGGTTTTTAGTGAAAGTGATTCTAAATACTACACATCAAAAAACCTTGCATATAAAAGAAGCCTAGATTTCAATTGGGAAAAATGTGCAACAAATACATATGACGAATTTAAAAGATTGTTAGAATACAATAATTAGAATTATTTATCTATCTAGAAAATATGCATTTTAATAAAGATAATTTTGGAATTGATCTTTAAGGAGATCAAGCAAAAAACAAAAACAATTAATATCTTTTATAATAAAGCTTCACTAAGGAATATAAATATAATAAACAATTAATTTAGGATTTCCATGTTATAATAATATTTAAAGCTATTTTTTTTTGGAATATTATTATGTTTTCATTTGATTCCACAAAATACTTAGGCGTTCTGAAAAGAAATGAATACTTAATTATCCGTAATGGCTGCACTAAAAATTTCCTAACAAAGTTAGATTCACTTTTAAGTAAAATTTTAGAAGGAGATAATGTTAAAACTTTCTCTCTGATTCCAGATCAAGAAGAGATGGAAGTTGCCTTAAAAGTATTCTCTGATTTATCTGGAGATAAAGAATTAACAATAAGTCGTCATCATTTAATGCATTACAGACCCGGGATGACAAGCAATCCTCATAAAGATAGAAAATCACTTCAATATGGATGTGCTATTGGTGTTGATTCACCTGAAGATTCAAAACTTTTACTTTGGCCTGATGGCAATTTAGATGAAAATACTGGGAACCATTATAGAGACTATATAGATAGTTTAGGCGGAGTTGATAAAGTTAACGATCTAGTATCACAAACAAAGCCACAAGAAATCTTTACGGGTAAAGGAGATCTTGTTTTTTTTCCTGCAAGTAAAATGTTTCACTGTAGGAAGAATCCATTAGGTTCATCAGTGTATTATTTAGATGTCAACTCCTATGGACTAAATGATAGAGAAGCATCAATGCAAGAAAGAAGAGTTTAGTCTTATTCTGAATAAATAATTATCTTTTAGTTGCAATAGCAATAATTTGCATTTCATTAGACCATCTAATGAATTTACCAATGGAAGTTTTAGGAGCCACAAGGGGAGGTGTCCGAATTTTTAATGACCTTATTATTAAAGAAAATAATTTAAGAAGTCTTGCATAAAAATCATTATTCCATGTTGCAGGTGTTTGCTGTAAAAGAGAAACGTGCCTTGGATTAAGTTTATTTATTAATAACATTCTCCTAATAGATGTGACAGTAAAAGGATGAACATGTGACCAAGCATGGTAGAAGATATGACTACAGGTATTAAAATCAGGTACAGTTAAAATAATTATGCCTTCATCAGTCAAACAACGTTTCATTTCATCAATCAAATGAACATGTTGATTAATATAAAGATGTTCAAAAACTGATTTAGAAAAGAAAACGTCTACAGATTTATCTTCAAAAGGCAAGGGGAAAGTAGAGAAATCAATTACATGAGTTGTGCAAGGGCTTTCTGATCTATCAAGGCCATGACAATTAAAACCCAATTTTTTAAATTGCTTAATTTGCTTTCCAGCGCCACAACCAATATCAACAAGTGTGGAATGACTTTGTGGATTTATTTTGGCTAGTCTTACGATATAATCCACAAAAAGTTTATCGTACTCAGTAGGGGAGGCCTTATCTTTTAGTACTGATGAATAATAGTTACTAGTCATAAGCTATTAAATTTATATCTAAAGAAAACATAATATAAGTATTTTAATAGCGACTGTAATTAAATTCATAAATTAAACTTTTTTATTAAAGAATTATTACTTATAATAAGTTGAAAACCTAAATATTTCTGAGAAAAACTGATTAACATAGAAGTTTATCTATAAGGAAATGTCTAATTAGATCTAAAAATAAAATCATTTGCATCATATCTTGGTATCCTCAGATGATCTGTTCCTTTTATTGCATAATCTCTTATGGTCGAAAAAGCGTATTTAATCCCATTATTTCTAAGCAAGTCATCTAATCTAAGTGGGCAAGAATCAATTGTTCCATAAGGATATGCATGATAAATAGAATCTAAGTTTAAATTTTGAAAAACCTTTTTAGACTGTTGAATATCTTTATCTACTTGCATATTCGTCATCCGACTATAATCTTTATGTGAATGCGAATGGTAGCCTATTAATGTTTTAGAAGACAATTCACAAAGTGCTTTTGGTTTCATATATAGACTTTGAGAATATTTATTAGAAAAGGTATCACCATAAAGTTCAGAGACCATATAATTAATTAAAGTATTTGATTTTTTATCTTCAAGATAATAATTAACTATATATTTAAAAAGCTTTTCACTGACTGATCCATATTTATAACGATTATTAGAAGATTCAATCAAACTTTGATCTATGATTATTTCTAATTTTTCTTTTATAATTGATATTAATTCTTCAGGATCTTCTTTTGATAATAAATAATGAGCCAAGTGAACAGGTAAGGTAAGTCCATCTGAATAGGGCTGAGTAGGTATAAAGTAGATATTTAATATTCTCTTCTCAATTAGAAATTCCAAACAATTATTTGCTTGTTCAGCAAGCCCATCATCAAACGTAATCATATAATGTCTATCTTTAGATAAAATCAAACTAGATAATCCTTCATTATGTGCAATAGGAATTGTATTATGATTCTTAGGAAGCTGGTCAATTAAGTTTTGAAATGCTTCAAGTGAATAACATTTCATTCCATCAAAGTTACTTAAAGGTCTCACATAGTGAAAATTAAAAATACAGAGCATCTTATTTTTTTTCTATTATGTAGGTTGTATTAAAAAAATCGATATTAGAAGGCAAAACAACTCTTGGATTTGGTTTTGCCTTATACTCAATCCTTATTATATTTGTATCATCAAAATATTTATCTAAAATAGAATCAACATCATATCTTGAATATATATTATAGTGAATTTTATTATCTCCAACACCCGTATTTGATATTTCTAAATCTGTAATACTATAATCTTTATTGTGTAGTTTTAAATCAAAAACAATAAATCTAGAACTCAAATCGTTCATTATATTTATTAACCAGTTAAGACCTTTTACATGTTGAGCAACACCAACACAATAAACTAATTGATTTCTTTTTAAAACTATATTATTAGTCTCCTCAATAGTTGAACAAAAAAACGTATGTTCAGGATATAAACTTCTTGCTATTTCTATTTGCTCACTACTCAAGTCTATTCCTGTATAACTCCAATTAGTAAAATATTGCTGTAAAATAGAATTCAACTTACCGCATGCACAACCTAAATCCAATATACTAATTTCCTCCAATTTAAGACTAATAGTATGAAGAGCTATATGATCGCTTATAAAAAAATCACCTAAATCTTTTTCAGAGAATCTTTTTATTAAATCATGATCATTCCATCTAGATGTAGGGTAATCCATTCGCATTAAGGATTGTTTCTAATTTTAATTTATTGATCTTAATATTGTCAAGAAATTCTTTATATTCATAACTATCTAAAAAGTTTTTAGCCTGTAATATATGATGAGGTTTAAATTCTTTATTTAAATATAATTTTCCAAGATCTAATTCCTGATTAATGGGAGATATCTCTTTACCATTACTCAATGAAAGTATTATATCAACTTGCGTATCTACTGCTTTCTTTATTAATCTCATATTAATCTGATGTATACTTTCTCCTTGATAGAAATCTGACAATACTAATTTATATATTGGTCCACTATCAATTCCCTTATCAAGTTTCAATATTGTTGCACCGTTAAATATTGGTTTTTTTTCTATAAAAGGCCAAACTGTGGTTGCTGTTCCTCTATAAAAGGGTGAGAGTCCTAAATGAAGATTAATTATATTTGGAACATACTGTATGATTGTTTCTTTTATAATTCCAGTACCAAATACAACGACAAGATCTGGATTTTGTCTGATGATTCTATTTACTACTAATTCACTATTTAGAGATCCAGGTGGAACAATTTCAGATTGAGCCACAAAATGGTCTTTCCCAAATTGTAATTTCTCTAACTCATTAAATTCATTTATCCAATTATACATTTCTTTAGATTCTTCATATTGATGTAAATAAGATCTTTTTTTATTCTTTGATTCAGTGATTACATCAACAATATTTAAATCTTTTTGTTTCTTCAAACTTCTAACAAGATATCTATGACGTGGCTTATCACTTGTTAAAATTATAATATTTCTACGGTGGCCCATTGGAACAACTTAGATCAAAGAATCCCTTAATTATAGCTGAAGCAGGCGTAGCCCATTTTGGTGAATTAGAAAAAGCGTTTAAGCTTGTAGATATGGCTGTAGATGGAGGTGCAAACTACTTCAAACTTCAGCATTATTCGACTAAAGATCTATATAGTTACCACATGGTTGAATGGAGAGATCGAATGAAAAAGAAAGAAGTTAGTGATGATTTTATTTTAGAGGTATATAAATATTGCCTAAAGAAAGATATTGAGTTCGTCTTAACACCACATACAGAATCAGCACTTGATGTTATCAAAAAAATAAACCCACCATTTATAAAAATAGGCTCTGGAGAGCTTGGTAACTTTCCTTTCCTAGATAAAATCAAATTATTAGATAAACATATTGTAATATCAACGGGTATGCATGATAAGGAAGATATTTCTAGGCTTGTTGAAAACTTTGCAAATTACAAACCTGGAATAACGCTTCTTCACTGCACAACATCTTATCCAACTCCTACTCACTCACGAAATCTAAAAGCTATTACAACCTTAAAGGCAGAATATCCCTCTATTAGAATAGGGTATTCCGACCATACAGATTCATTTACTTCATCAATAATAGCTGTTGCACTAGGTGCAGAAATCATAGAAAAGCATATATCTCTAGATTTCAATATAAAGAATGCTCAGGATTGGAAAGTTTCATGTGGTCCAAATAATTTCAAAGAATATTGTCAAGTTTTAGCTGAATCCTATGAATCTATATCTAACGGTGCATTATTAGTTCAGCAAGCTGAGAATCAATCTATGGATTGGGCTATTAAGCGTAGTATTGCAGTCAAGGATATCCAAATAGGGGAAACACTTAACTATAGTCTTTTTACTGCAAATAGATGCAATGAAGGCATACCTATATCTAAGGTTAATAAATATATTGGCAAAGTGATAAAGTCTACCGTGCAAGCAGGAGATCCAATTTGTGAAAGTTATTTCTAAGAAAAAAAATATTTTAGTATTTAGTGGAAAAAGGGGTGGCTATGGAGCTTTGAAGCCTCTATTAAGGATGCTTGAAAGTAACGAATCTATAAATCTAGACCTAGTTCTATCAGATCAGCATATAAATCCTTTCTTTGGAAATACTCAGTCTGAAGTGGCTAAAGATTTTCCTAAATATTCAATATTAGAAATGAATCAAACATCATCAAAAACATCATCAAGAGTTTATGCATTATCAGAATTATTAGCATCATCATCACATTATCTAAAAACTAAAAGACCTGATTTAGCCATATTGTATGGAGATAGAGGGGAAGTATTAACCCTAGCTGTGGCCTTAGTTCATTTCAAAATTCCAATAGCTCATATCCAAGGTGGAGATAGCTCTGGAAACATAGATGATTTATTTAGAAATGCAATAACACATCTATCAAACTTCCATTTTCCTTCTTGCAAAACCAGTAAAGAGAAATTGATCAACTTAGGCATCCAAGAATCATTAATTTATACTGTTGGAGATTGTCACCTAGATGAGATCTACTACGAAAATTTTCCTGATATAAAAGAAGTAGAGAAAAAGTTAGATATAATGAATCTTAAAGACTATGCAATATTTTTACTTCATCCAGATACTATAAATAAGGTAGATTATGAAAATGTTTTACCACCAATTCTTAATTATTTATCAAGTATATTTGATAATTTAATTGCTATATATCCCTGTTCTGATCCTGGTTATTATGAGATTACAAAAACATTAGAAGTAGTTAGAAACAAAGATAATGTTCACGTCTATGAAAATCTAGAGGCGCCTATATTCTGGTCACTAATGAAAAGTGCAAAATTATTTATAGGTAATAGTTCGGCAGGTATAATTGAGACATCTGCATTTAAATTACCAACTGTAAATATTGGCCAAAGACAACAAGGCAGATTACGTCCAAAGCATGTTATAGAAAGCGAATTTGATATGGATGCAATAAAAAAAGCAATTGAAAAAGCTAAACGTTTTGACTTTAAGTATATTGATTGTCCATATGGTGAAGGTAAAGCAAATGAAAAAATATATAAATGGATTTGTGAATATACAAATAAATTATAATATTACTCAGAAATACCTTGAGCAGTTACTCTTTCAGTTGCAAATGATTTATAATTTTCGGTCATTGGCTTTCTAAATAGTCGACTTAAATGAACTTTTGTAAGGATTCTACTTGTACCTACATTATCAGTTCCATAAATAGATTGCATTCTACTTATTAAATCAATTTGATCCTCATGCAAGTTAATCAAATAACTATACTCTTTTTTAGGTAAGTTTTTATTATTAAGAATATCCTCATTAAAGTTATTTTGATTGATAAATTTAGGGATATCATAGCTTAAAACTACATTTCTTGAAGTGTTTTTCAGATCAAAGAGTTCTTCTGCTACAGAAACATGATAAGAAAATATATCTTCAACCAACCTATTATCAATCTGAATTGAATTTTTTAATAATATCTCATGGAAATCAATCATTCCAATTATTGATATTGTTTTTATTGAACTAAAAATTAAATCAGATTTATGAGAGAATAATAAATTATTACCTAACTCACCATTAATATATTTTTTAATATTATTTGGATCAGAAGTGAACTCTTCCAAATCATCATATGTTTCCCATAATTCGTTACTAGTATTAGATAAAAATCTTTCGAATGGTGAAATCAACTCTCTCTCATTTTGATCATTAGATGATCTCTTTTTAAGTATTATAGAATGTATACTTATTAACCATTTATATGGTGATATATTTAATTGCTTAAGTAATAATAAAGCAGCTTTAAATGTTGAATCATTATAATATGTAGCAATAATAAGATGTAATAAACGTGATTTTATATAATCATCAAAAGGTAATGTAGCTGTTTCAACGCATATTCTCTCTATCTCAGCACAGACAATTGGTTTATTAAATAAAGAATAAAAGCCATAACACCTTGGAAGTACTCTATATTTTGTATTCATTGAATATTTAGTTAAATAATCAGGCTCACACATAGGTGTCCCGGGTAGGATCATCAGTTGGAAATTATGAACGATATTGAAGCCAGAACTTATAACTTTTTCAATTGTCGAAAAATGAGAATTTAAGGACTCACCTGGCAAACACATAATAATCTCACTATAAGTATTTGCTCCTGTCTTTGCTGATCTCAATCCTAGTTCAGCTAACGCTTCTGCATCTATATTTTGCCTTTTAATATTTTTAAGTACTTCAGGAGTCAATGACTGAACTGATCCAGAAAGTCTCATTGCTCCTTCGATTATTGAAGCCGCTTCTAAAACCCTTTCTTTTGCATTTTTACCTGTAGCAACATTAATATATTCGGGCCATTTGTAAACTTCTCTAGCTTTTTGTATTTGCCTGCAAATGTCAAGATCTCTTGGATACATTCCAAAATTACTATCAGCAATAAACAAATCATTTCTTCCTCCTTTACTTCTTATTTTCTCCATTAGAGATCCTATATACATAACCTCATCATTAATTCTCTCTATTGGATAAAAACCAACCCTACTGTAAAATTTTGTACCTTCTGCGCAGAATGAACAAGTAAAAGGGCATCCTCTATTAGTTTGGATAATAGGAAGTAACTTGCCATCAAAAAACTTATCCAACCTACCATCTAAATAAGGAGATTTTAATATTGAAAGATCCTTAATCTTATCTTGTTCCGGACCAAATATTGGATGGTTATCTTTGTCTAAGTAGTCAACTCCTGCGATGGGCTCTGTATATACATTTGAATTTCTATTTAATATATATTCAATCAAATTAGAAGCTGACCGCTCACCCTCATGGCGTATATAAAAATCCAAATAAGGTTTTTTAATTAGGAATTCCTCTCGAGACTTAATATCTAAAGGGTAATTAGGTCCACCCATTACAGTTACAATTGATGGATACTTTGCTTTAACTTCCTTCAAGAATAAAGAAGATAATGTTGCATTCCAAACGTAATTTGATACAAATAAAAAATCAGGTTTAGTTAAACTATTATCTTCAAAGTCTGCTATCAATTCTTCTGGGTATTTAAACAAACGAGTCTCAAGAGAAGGAATAGTTGACTCTATATATGCTGCAATGGAACCTATAGCAGCCGGTATTACATCAGCAGCAATTGTCTGCTGCGTGTAAGTCAGATCAGCCAGCCAAACTACAGTCACAAAAAGACTTAGATCTATTAAATAGATTATAACAAATGCAATCTAAGAAAAAGTACTTAATGTTGCTATCTTCATATTAGAAAAGAGTTTTTTAATTTTAAAAGGAAAATTATAAGTAATTAATTGTTATTTTGAAGAATATTCATTCAAGCTTATTAATGGTTTTTCCATTTTACTCCAGGCATGAACTTACTCTTATCTATAAAATCTTTGAAATCCGAAAGATATTTTAGCATTTCCAATATTAAATCATTAGTTAAGAAGGTAGGATTAAGTCCTAAGTTAGGGAGATGAGTTGAAACCGCATTAAAATAATGATTTTCTTTCTCAACTCTTGGGTTTTCAATGTGATCAATAGTTACTCTGTAATCTAAACTTTTACCAGCCAAGGCAACCTTATCAGCAAGCTGATTAATAGATAATTGTTCGGTAAATTGATTAAAGACACGGAATTGATACTTGTCTGCTGGCTTTTCTATTGCAATTTCAACACACCTCAAAACATCCTCAAGATATATATAAGCTCTAGTTTGAGAACCATTACCATACACAGTCAAAGAATGGCCTAAGGTTGCTTCAGTAATGAACCGATTGATTACTGTTCCAAAAATTTCGTCATAATGAAAACTAATAGCCAAATTCGGATGCATTTTAGATTGACCTGTTTGCGTCCCGTAAACAACTCCTTGGTTTAAGTCAGTAACGCGATGTCCCCAAGTTCTACAAGCAAATTCTAAATTTGTTGAATCATGGACTTTGCTTGCATGATAAAAACTTCCTGGTGATTTAGGAAAAAGTAAAGTATCAGATCTTCCTTTATGCTCGATATGTATCCATCCTTCTTCAATATCAATATTAGGCTGTCCATATTCACCCATAGTTCCTAACTTCACAAGGTGAACTTCTGGACAATGAGCCTGAATAGCATATATGAGGTTTAAAGTTCCTAAAACATTGTTTCGTTGAGTATTAATAGCCTGAGACCTTCCTAACATTGAATATGGTGCTGAAGGTTGCTCAGCCAAATGAACTATTGAATCAGGCTGGAAATCCTCCAATATTCTGTATAGTAATTTTGGATTTTCAGAAATATCTGCAACTGTAAAGTTTATTTTTTTTCCTGAAACTTCATTCCAAGTTTTAATTCTTTTGACAAGACTTGATGGACTGTTTATACATTCCACACCCTGCTGGGCTTCGATATATCTCTTCAGAAAATTATCTACAATGTGAACTTCATGTCCTTTTTCTGAAAGATACATTGACAATGGCCAACCAATGTATCCATCTCCACCTAGTATTAAAACCTTCATTGAATACTTATAGAGATATTTAAAATTGCAACTCAATATAGCACATATATAACTTCTATATTCTCAATATCTGTTATTTAATAAATTCATCAGATCTTATAATGAATTATTCCGGAGGGATTAGTAGTTTTTAGATGAATTAAAAAGTAGGCTAAAATAAACTATACTTATTTCTGATAAAATAGAGAAAATAGTACAAAAAGTTGAAAAAAAATTACCTATACTTTGAGTGCCAAAATTTATGCCTTTCAGCAATTACAAAACTTGAGCAAAATTTCAATCTCCTAAGATTGAAGTCACCGTCTATTCTTAACGAATGCAAAGGAGATATTTTTGCTGCCTCAGCGCCACTAGGGTATTATTATGATAAGAAGTTCTTAGATCTGCTTCCTAATCTTAAATACGTAATTTCAAATACGACTGGGGAACAGCATATAGATGCAAATTATTTTAAAACTGTAAATGTTAGTATCATCAGTCTAAAGAATGAACAAAACTTCTTAAACACAATTACTCCTACAGCAGAGCATTCGTTAGGTCTAATATTAAATCTTCATAGAAATACTATAAAAGCAATAAATAGCATTCATGAATCTAAAGAATGGGATAGAAGACCATATGTTTCACCTTACATGCTATCAAATTCTAATTTAGGAATAGTTGGTTATGGAAGACTAGGTAAAATGATGTACAAAATGTGTCAAAATATATTTAAAAACTGCTTTTATTACGACCCATTCATACCAAATAATCAATCCAATAACGCATGCAGTTCGTTAAATGATCTTTTATTAAGGAGTGATGTTGTAAGTATTCATGTAGATTTACGTCAACAAAGTAAAGGGCTAGTTGATGATAATTTCATTGACTCCCTAAAAGAACAAGCTATTATCGTAAACACTTCAAGAGGCGAAGTGGTAAAAGAAGAATCAATTATCAAAGGAATTAATGATGGAAAGCTTAGAGGATATGCCGCAGATGTTTTAAAAGATGAATTCGAACCTAACTTTAATTTAAATGAAAATATCTTATTTAAAAGATCTTTAATAGACAATAGGGTTATTCTTACACCGCATATAGCAGGTTCAACAAAAGACGCTTGGGCAATGACACAGAATAAAGTAGTTGATGAATTAATATGCAAGATATAAATATATTAGGCTTAATACCTGCAAGAGGCGGCTCTAAAAGTATAAAGCTAAAAAATCTCCATCCTCTGCTTGGCAAGCCACTTCTTAGTTATATCTGTGAGGTAGCTGAAAAATCAAAATCATTAAGTCACAAAGCCATGAGCAGTGATCATAAAGATATATGCTCACATGTAATAAATAATTATAAATCGATTGACATAATTAAAAGGCCCAAAACAATATCGACAGACAACTCCCATGTAAAAGAGACAATAAACCAAGCCCTTGATTTTTATTTAAAAAAAGGAATAACTTTTAATTCTGTTGCTTTACTCCAACCAACTTCTCCTTTCCTTGAACCTAAAGTTTTAGATGATTTAATAAATATATTAGTAAACAAACCCGAATACAACGCTATTCAAAGTGTTCAAGAGATTGCACATAACTCTCATGCATTTAATCAAAGAATAATAGATAATACAGACAAAAGCGTACGTTTTTATTTTGAAGATAAGCGTGAAAAAATGTTTAATAAGCAAAAGAAGGAAAAACTATATAAGTTTAGCAATTGCGTTATAACTAGAGTTAATAAAGACTCAAATAAGATTGATTCGGTTTTCAAAAAGCCATCTTTAAGTTATTTAATTGAAGATCATTTTTCATCCCTTGATGTAGATAGTCTTGATGAATTTGAGATAGCAGAAGCACTTATGAAACATCGAATGGGGGATAATTAGTTTAAGTAATTATCCTATATTTTGTTATAAATACTCTTAACTATAAGTTCTTTGTATTTAGCAAAAATAACTTTTTTGCTATTATATTTCAAGAGAAATTCTCTACCTGATTTTCCCATCTTATTAGCCTCAGATGGATTATTGATTAAAAAATTAATCCAATCAGCCAAGCCAATCGAATCACCATTATCAAAACTCCTTCCACAATTATTAGAATTAACAATTTCTCTTAAATATGAACCCTCAGGTGAAATGATTCCAATTGGTGTAGCTGCAGCCAAGTGCCCATACAACTTAGAAGGAGCGACTAAACCTTCTGCAGAAGAATTTAATGTGACAAGTGCTAGATCTGCAGACGCAAGTGTTGAGGGTAAATCCTTATAATCTTGATATGGTAAAAAAACGCAATTATTTAAAGACAATTCATGTGAATAGTTTTTTATTATTTCATTTTGTGCTCCATTGCCTATAAATAAAAAGACAATTTCAGATTGATCCCTCAAGCAATTTGCCGCATCAATAATTGTCAAAAGATCATGACACCTTCCTTGATTACCAGAATAAAGAACAACGAATTTATGTTCTAATGAATATTTTTTTACAAACCAATTATCACTTTTTTCTTTAGGAAAAATCCTTTCTGGATCAGACCAGCTAGGAATAATAGTTATCTTTGATGAATCTATAGATAATGTTTTAGAGACTCTATTTTGCATCTTAGAGGATAAAACTATTACTTCTTTAGCAGAGTCATATGCAAACTTATTTAATCTTTTCCAAATAGATATTAAAATATTATTTTCATTTAAAACTCCTAATTCTACTAAGACATCAGGATACAAATCATATAAAATTAATATATATGGTGTTCTAGTAAAAATAAATATTAACCAACCTAGTATTGGAAGATAAGGTGGCTCAGTTGTATATACAACCAAATCTCCTCTTCTTGAGGATCTCATCAACCTAATACTTATTCTAATACAAAATAAAATTCCATTAATAGCTCTGCCTCTAATTCTAGTAGGCCACAACCTAGAAACTCTTGTTCTGCGAATACATCGATTAGTTTCAAATTCAAGTCTTTTTGCATGATACTGATTGAATGCATATGAAGGCATACCAGTAAAAATTTGAACCTGGATTTCCTCTTTAGCCAAACTACTTGTTAGTTCATTTATTAATTGACCAGTTGCAGCAAAGTCTGGAGGAAAATATTGCGTAGAAAATGTTACTCGTTTGTTATTAATTCGTTTTCTTCGCCAATTCAATCTCTGCTTGATTAGCTTGTAAATGTTTTTTATATTCATTCTGTAAAAGATTAAAGTCTATTTAAGAAAGTTTGCATCAACATAACAAAGAAATAAATTTAATTATAAAGATTTTTTTATAATCATATTGTCCACAACTAATAAATCCATCTTTGTTCTTATAAAGCAATCATAAGCTTCTTCAAGTGTCCTAACAATTGGTTCATTTTCATTAAAAGATGTATTAACTAACATTGGCACATTTGTTGACTCATAGAATTTTTGTATAAGCCTATAGTAAATACCATTATTTTTCTCATTTACAGTTTGTAATCTTGCCGTCCCATCAACATGACAAACCGCAGGAACAAGTTTTCTTTTCAAAGTTTTAAGTGGATATACCTTCATCATAAAAGGCACATTCACATCAAGTTCACTTTCTAAAATGAACCAGTCTTTAACATGCTCTTGTAAAACAGAAGGTGCAAAAGGTCTGAATGATTCTCTAAATTTTATCTTTTTATTTAAAATATCTTTCATATCAATTCTTCTAGGATCACATAATATCGACCTATTACCCAATGCTCTAGGTCCCCACTCCATACGACCTTGAAACCATCCAATAACGGAACCTTCCAAAATTTCATCAACTATAAATTGTAGGAATTCATTTTCATCTTTTAATTGATTATCACCCAAAGAATATGAAATCAATTTAATATTCTTATCTTTCAACCTAGCGCTAGAATTCAACAAAATTTTATCAATATCATCAAGCTTATTAGAACATCCTAAAGATGCGCTATTCATAGGTTTTGACCTTTGGTTGTACAACTTATGCCATACCATCAAGGCAGAGCCTAATGCCCCACCAGCATCCCCAGCAGCAGCCTGAACGAAAACCTCCTTAAAGTTAGTAAACCTGGTGATTTTTCCATTTGCTACTGAATTAGCTGCACAACCACCTGCTAAGCAAACCTTATCCTCTTTAACTTTTAAATAAGCAGCATTTAAAAAATTAAAAAATGCTATTTCGTACATTCTTTGAGCTGATGCAGCAATATTCTTATGTTGATCAGTAAGTTCTTCCTCTTTTTTTCTTGGACTGCCAAGCAAATTACAAAGTTTTTCACTGTAATGCCTATCAACAAAAGGTGCTCCATGACTCCATTGATGAGCCAACCTTTGGTTTGAATGTCTAAAATACTTTAAATTAAGTTTAAAAGTTCCATCATGATTTAATTTAACAATATCCTTCATTTCCTCAAGGAAACAAGGTTCTCCATAAGGTGCCAATCCCATAACTTTATATTCATCTCCATAGTTAGGAAATCCAAGGAATTGTGTTATTGAAGTATAAAAAACTCCTAAAGAATGTGGAAAAAATATTCTTTGATAAGCAATTAAATCTGTATCATTTCCTTGACCAACTGCACAGCTTGCAAAGTCACCAAATCCATCAATTGATACAACTGCTGCATCTTTAAAATCAGAAGGATAAAAAGCTGACGCCATATGAGAAAGATGATGTTCAATAAAATGTAATTCTCCTTTAAAGGCTTCCTTTCCAAAATATTTTTCAATGAGTTTTTTTATATTTGTGCGTTCCCTTTTATTCTTGATTTTATCTAGCAAGAACAATGGACTAGGTAGATTCAAAATAGTATATGCATATCTTCTAAAACGATTAGCAGAAGGTAGTGTATTAATAGCTAAGTGATCTATTTCTCCTAAAGAAATCCCTGCTTCCTCTAAACACCAAGTTATAGACTTAACTGGAAATCCAGCATAATGCTTAACTCTTTTAAACCGCTCTTCTTCTACAGCTGCAATAATATTTCCATCCCTAATTAAAGCTGCAGAAGAATCAGCATGAAAAGCATTCAAACCTAAGATCAATGTCATTGTATTTCCTTGACGTTAGTTTTTATTATATATTACAATAAAAATAGAAAGTAAAATTAAAAAGTTAAATCTATCTATTAAAAAGTACAAACTATAATTATAATTTCAACTTCATCCATTTTAAGGTTTCACTAACTCCATACTTCCAGTCCAGCAAAGGTCTATTAACAAACTTAGATATATCATCCAAATTAAAAATATATTCTGTAGTTATATTATTAAGCCTAAATGATGAAATCATAGGTGTTTTTGAAGTAAAATACCAATATATATCTCCAATAAAAGCAAAGATCTTTGCAATATATATTGGGATGGAAGGAATAAAAGAAGACTTGTTATTGTACTGTCTTAATATCTCCTCTGATAAAGTCTTTAAGGAAAGTGGTTTTGGATCGGCAAGATAAAGAATTTTTTTAAAACTATCTTTATCCTCGCACTCAGCCAAAGAAATTAATTGTCTAACGGTATTCCCAACATAGCCAAGAGATCTATAATAATTTCCATTACCAATATGAAAATATTTTCTAGAAATAATAGCTCTAAAAAATTGAGAGTAAGGCTCTATATTCCACGGTCCCCAAATAGATATTGGACGAACTATTACCCATGGCAGTGCATCAGTTGAAGCTTTGACTATTAATTCACCTTTCATTTTACTGATCCCATAATTTGTTGTAGGGCAATATTCGTCATAAGATTGAGGAATGTAACCGACTTTGCAAACAAGCAAAGAAGATGCGAAGATTGCTTTTTTTAAATTAGAAAGATTTTCTAAAGCTTGAACAAGATTAGAAACACCCTTGATATTTGTTTTAAATTCCTCCATAGGTATTTCTCCAATACCAGTAGCTGCAGCAAGATGAAAAACATAGTCAGGCTCAAATTCACTGATTAAATGATTCAAACGAGAAAAATCATTAATATCACAATTATTAAAATACTTTTTAT
>PBFJ01000030.1 GCA_002718715.1 bacterium | reverse complement strand
TAATATCTTGTTATTAAAATCTCTAATAGGTAAAAGTGGCTAATATAAAGGTTTGATTGAATATGTTCTTCAATAAGTATTTAAATAATTAATGCATTTTTCAAGAATCATTTGACTAGACTTTCCATCTCCAAAAGGATTCTCTGCTGCTATCATCGCATTATAAGCATCTAAATTGTTCAATAGTTTATTAGTTTCAGTCTTGATATTTTCTGGATCTGTACCAATCAATTTGGCTGTACCAGCGTTGATTGCTTCTGGTCTTTCAGTTGTTTCTCTAAGTACAAGGACAGGTTTCTTGAAAGTAGGAGCTTCTTCTTGAATACCGCCTGAGTCAGTTAGTATTAAATCACATTCAGACATGGCAATTACCATGTCTGAATACTTAAGTGGTTCTATTATTTTTACCTGAGGATTTAAACCTAAAATTTTTTCTATAGAATTTTTTACTATCGGATTTTTGTGAACAGGGAGTAATACAAATAAATTTGGGTTAGAGATTAATGTCTCTTTTATTGCCACTGCTATATCCTCAATTCTCTTTCCCCAATTTTCCCTTCTATGTATAGTTAAAAGTATCATCTTTTTACCTTTCTGCTTGAAAATATCTCTTGAATTAAGTTTATTTCTTTGAGTTGATACAATCATTTGAAGAGCATCAATTACAGTATTTCCAGTCATAAAAACTTTTCCTTCTACTCCAATTTTTTTAAGATATTTAAATGAATCTTTAGTAGGTGCAAAGTGAAGTGAGGCAAGCTGGCTTATCATTCTTCGGTTAACTTCTTCTGGAAAAGGATTGAGAATATTTCCTGTCCTAAGGCCTGCTTCAACATGCGCAACCGGTATTTTTTGGTAAAAGGCAGCCATGCTTGCTGCTAGTGCAGTTGTAGTATCACCTTGAATTATTACAAGTTGAGATTGATTCTTTATTAAGTCTTTGGTTAATCTTTCTAGAATCTTTGAAGTTAAAGACGAAAGAGATTGACCTCGCTTCATCACATTTAAATTTAGGTCTATTTTGATATCAAATAAATCCAAAACCTGAAAAACCATTTCTTTATGCTGACCAGAAAAAACTATTCGAGTCTCAAAACCCTTATACTTTAAAAATGTCAAAATAACAGGAGCTAATTTTATTGCCTCAGGCCTTGTTCCCAGTACAAATGTTATACGAGGTAATTTAAACATAAATTCTGTTTTATTAAAATTTAATTATAAAATATAGCAAAAATATTTCATCTATTTTTTTGTTAACTTTAAGTTAACATTTTTATATCAATTCAAAGAAATCAAAATCACGACCTCAAAAGCTTCTTATCCTATTATTAAATAAGAATTTTGACTGTATTCTGTTTGATATTATAGTAAAATTATTTAAGGTAATATTTTTAATTTTCAATATTTCTCTGTAGAAAAATAAAGATATATTGCTCCAATTAATAGTAAAATATTGAAGATTATTTTTTAATATGTAAAGTATTATTATCAGATCATTCTTTGAATCATTTTATGTAAGCCGATCTTTTGTTTATAATTTACAAGAAAAGTTATTCTTAATTAATAAATGTTGTAGATTGTTGATTTAGTTTAAATTATTTCTAATTTTTAATGTGGTATGATTTATCAAGGTTGGTTTCAAAATGATCAATATATTTTTGCTGCAACTAAGAATTCTTAATAAAGCAGAAAAAAGACTTTCTTTTTTAGCCATTATTGCAATGATTGTTGCAGCTATGATTGAAGTTGCAGGAGTTGCTTCGATAATGCCTCTTGTGGCCGTTTTGGGAAATCCTGAATTAATTGAATCTAATATCTTATTGTCTAGAGCAAAATATATACTAGGTATTGTAAATTATAATGATTTTATATTAGTTCTCTCTGGATTATTTTTAAGCTTTCTTTTTCTAAATTTATTTGTTCAGTCTTTTACCTATTATCTTTATATTAAATTTATAACTGACATCGAATATAATATAGGTTTAAGGTTAGCAAAAAATCAGTTAAATAAGCCATATTCATGGTATTTAAATATTAATACATCTCAAATAGGGAGATCAATACTTTCACAAGTAGGACAAGTAGTTCACGGTTCATATTCTCCAATGCTTTTCGGGTTGAGTTATTTGGTAAGTTCATTATTTGTTGTTGTCCTGCTTTTCTTTATTGACCCTTTACTAGCTTTTTATTTAACTTTTGCAGCTTCTTTCTCTTACTTAATCTTGTATAAGATCTTAATTTCCAGAGTATCGCGCAAGGGGAAGATTAGAGATCAGTCTGATCAAAAACGATATTTCTATATATCTGAAACATTTTCATCAATTAAAGAACTAAAGTCGAGGGATCTTGAATCCAAATCATTAAAAGGATACGCTCTCGCATCAAAGGATTTCTCAAAAGCTTTTGCTTCGAGCGCTTTGATTCAGAATATTCCTCGTTTTGTCATTGAGGCATTAGCTTTAGGAGGTCTAATTTGTGTGATTATTTATTTAATAGCCTCGCGAGGAGGGATTGGGAATGCCTTGCCTGTTATATCCGTTTATGCTTATTCTTGTTATAAACTTCTACCTAATATAAATAAGATTTATAGCAGTCTTGCTCAGATATCTTTTCATCAGCCACAATTGAAATCTCTTTATAACGATTTACAATACAATATAAAATCTAAAATACTTTCAAAGGATAATTCACAACCAAAACCTGAATTTAATCTAGCAAAAGATCTGGTTATCGATTCTCTATCTTATTCATATCCACAAAGTAGTGAGTTATCTATAGATAACCTTAATCTTGTTATTAAAAAAGGCTCTAGAGTTGCTTTTGTAGGGCCAACTGGTTCTGGCAAAAGTACAATATTAGATTTAATACTTGGTTTGATTTCACCATTAAAAGGGAAAATACTAATTGGTGAAATACAACTTTCAAACTTAAACTTACCAACTTGGAGATCTAATGTCAGTTATGTGCCTCAAAATATACATATATCTGACACAACAATTGCAGAAAATATAGCTTTTGGAGAAGATATATCAGATATAGATATGAATAGAGTTGAAGAGTCTTGTAGAATTGCGAGGATATTTAACTTTATTACTTGTGAGTTACAAGAACAATTCAATACAAGAGTTGGTGAGAGAGGAATAAGATTATCTGGCGGTCAAAGGCAGAGAATTGGAATTGCTAGAGCACTTTATAAGAGACCTAGTTTTATATTACTAGATGAGGCAACTAGTGCATTGGATAATACAACCGAGGAATTAGTTATTTCTTCAATTAAAAAATCTTTTCCCCATATTACTATTATTTCTGTAGCGCATAGAATAGCAACAATTAAGGACTATGATATGATTTATGTGATTGAGAAAGGCAAAATAACTTGTAAAGGAACATATGATGATCTGCTTATTACAAGTAAAACATTTTTAAGATTTACACAAACTGTAAATTAATCAACAATTAAATTGAAAATTAAAACATTGAATAAGTATAACCAATTTCAGATTGATTTGATAATAGGTTGATATTAATTTTTAAACAAGTATAATTCTTCTGTACTATTTATAATATTTTATGAGTTTAAATAATTTAGATAAATTCTTTACAAATAATGTTGAGGACTTTTCTGCAAATTATCTTAATTATTTAAAGGTTCTTATTGATAAAGTTAACACCAATCATATTGCACAAGTAGTCAATAGGATCCTAGACGCTAGAGAAAATGATTCTCAAATATTTTTCTTAGGAAATGGAGGTAGTGCCTCGACAGCAAGTCATTATGCAAATGATATTTCTATTGGTTCAAATACATTAAATAAACCATTTAAGGCTATAAGTCTTACAGATAATCAGGCGATCATTACTGCCATCGCAAACGACTATGGTTATGATCAGATTTTTGTTAGACAATTAAAAGTTTTAGCGAATGAAGGTGATTTGATAGTCTGCATTACTGCTTCAGGCAACTCTGAAAATATTGTAAAAGCAATCAATTATGCTAACAATAATAAGATTCACACAATTGCCATAACGGGCTTTGATGGTGGTAAATGTAAGAAACTAGCAAATCAAAATATTCATATTGATACAGAGATCGGTGAATATGGACCAGTAGAGGATTTGCATATTATATTAGCCGGTTTAATTGGTTCGTATTTAGTTAGACATGTCAAATAATTTTTTTAAATCTAATTTTTTAACGTGAAATAACTTTATATGTTCTTATATGGTGTGGATTGGTCTTTATCTGAAATAATAAGAGGCTTAATTGGCCACTCTATTAAAGGTAAGCAAGGATCATTCCATCTCACCCAATCCTCATCTTCAGGTGAATATATATTGTCAGTCAAATAAGCTAAAGTTGAATCATCTTCCAATGTTAAATATGCTGAATAACAATCCCTAGGAACATACGTAGCATTGCCTTTTTCATAACTAAGTAAATTTCTAGCAATTTCAATTTTCTTACCATTAATCCTTATCAAAACATGAAGAGCCGATCCTGAAATACAGCTCATTATCTTTGATTCTGCAAATTTACCTTTTTGCCTATGGAATCCTCTTAAGGTCGATTTTTGATGGTTTTGAGAGATGTAGATATTTTCTACTTTTCTAAAATCAAATTTACTCTTTAATTTATCCTGCTCGCGAAATAATCTTGTGAAACCTCCTCTTTTATCATTATGTCTAAATAATTTAATATTTGCGCTCCCTTCAATTTCAAGATTCTCGAAGTTTAAAGCCATCTTTAATATGATTTATTTGTAATCTACAATGTCTTAGTGAGTTATAATTCAGCTGATATTTAAATGTTACAATTTAAACAGAAATCCAGAAAGATATTAATAGTTTATCAAATTTAATTGTACTATCTTTTAATTACTATTCGAAAGTTAAAGAGGATATACATCTCCAAGTGAATTTAAATTGTAGTCAAGCTTTTTATTATTTTCCCAATATTTTAAGGTATCTTTTAATATATCTTCCAATGAGAGATTTGGTTCCCAATTGCTAATTTCTGTGAATTTCGAGCAATCAGATATTAAAAAAGGTACTTGAGTTGGTCTCATGTATTTTGATACCGTTTTAATTTCGACATTGCTTAAATCGCTAATAGATAACATTCTGTTCAGGACTTCATCAAAAGTAGCCTCATACGTTTTATCGCTGTTCCCAATTAAATAAAGATCTCCAAAATTACAGTATTGAACTGATTTTAGATACGCTTCACACATGTCAATTACATGAGTGAAATTTCTTTTATCAAATCGATGACCTGTTTTAATAATTGGATCTTGTAAACCCTTTTTTATCCTGCAAATTTGATAGGCATACCATGGTAAACCAAAAACAAATGATCTTCTTGGACCCTCATGGTTAAATGCTCGAGTTCGAATTACCTTTGTTGAATAACTATCAAAGTAGACCTTGGCTATCAAATCTTGGGCAACTTTTGAAACAGCATAAGGATTAACAGGATTAATTAAAGTATTAGTATTAATAGGTAAGTCTGTTTCCTTTATATCTCCATACTCCTCGCCACTTCCAGGTATATGTATAATTGTATTTGGACTTAATTTTCTTATTGCTTCCAAAATATTTACTGTACCGTTGTAATTTACAGACATATATCTATGTGGATTTTTCCAAGATGGGGAAACAAATGATTCCGCAGCAAAATGAAATATAACTTCCGGTTTTGTTAATTCGATTAAATCATTTGTCGATATTGGGTCTGTTAAATCACAATCAATTAGAGTTATTTTGTCGAGAATATTTTCAATATTTGAAAGATCACTTAAATGCCACCTTCTACTAGCATAAATTTTGCAATTAGGAAATTTTTTAACTATCAAATCTGCCATGTGGGAGCCCACAAAGCCTGTAATACCTGTTATCAGTACAGAGTTTGGTTTTAATAGCCTGCTCAAATTTAACTTTTCCAATTGATGTATTAATATATTTTACATCAAAAAAGGAAACTTCACCCATCAATGCCGCTGTTTGAGCATCTGTAATTGAATCACCGATGAAAATCATTTTTCTTCTAAGGATTGATTTATATTGTATGAATTTCAATAAATTACCAGTCTTTGGCTTTCTACAGAAACATCTCATTGCATAACTATGCGGACAATATAGATAAAAGATTTTGTTTTTTTTAAAAGACAGTGCATTAATTATTTCTTCTTTTATCTCATCATGTTTTCGAATATTTTCTTCGATATTTCCAACCCATGGCTGATTTGTCAAGACTATTATTCTTTCGATTTCATTTTCTATTGATGATATTAATTGTTTGAAGGAGTCGCTTATTATTAATTCATTTTTATTTTTCACATAAGTCCCTTTTTTGGGAGCTTTGTTAATAACTCCATCTCTATCTAATATTAATGTTGGCTTTTCTGACACTTGTCTTTTAAATGAATTTAAAGAATTAGAATCAGTTAATGAACAGTAAATCCATCTATCTATATAAATAAAACGGTCAAAATCAAGTGTATTTATATAGTCTTCAAACTTTAAATCTATATTATCTTTTATATTATCTATTAAATAGTTTGCTTGGAATGAAATAAAACCTATGTCTTTATATTTTTCAATGACTGGTAAATTTGTATTTAATACTTGCGCTAGTGATAAGTTATTATGTCTGCTTAAAGCACTTGCAGAGCAAATAGAATTTGGATGTGATTTATAGAAATTATAGTATTCAGTTAAGTTGATTTCACTTAATACATCCCCATAACATACAAGGACATCGCCTTCTAAATATTTCTTTGCTGCGGCTACTCTCGATGCTGTATTTAATGAAGGCTCAGTAGGTATATTTCTAATACTTAATCCAACAGTTTTAGAATACGTTGAAATTATTTCATCAAACTGTTCACTTAAATATCCTGTCAATAATATGATATTAGATATTCCATATGAATGTAAATGTTCTATTATAAAATTAATAAAAGGTGTATTATTGATCTCTACTAAAGGTTTTGGCTTTGCCTTGGTATAAGGATATAAGCGTGAACCTTTTCCTCCTGCTAGAATAAGGCAAGTATCAAACATTCGTTACTTTGAAAATTTCCTATTTTCAATATTATAATTACTATTGAGCTGAATGAATTCTTTAGTATCGACTCAGACTCCTTTGAGAGTAGGTTTGCTTGGAGGAGGAACTGACTTACCTGAGATTAGTAATAAAATAGGAGGAGCAGTTTTAAATTTTGCTTTTGATCAATATGTGTATGTAACTATAAAAAAGCATTCAGGACTTTTTGAGGAGAAATTTAGGCTTCAATATTCTGAAACCGAGCTTTGTACTAATGTTCAGGAAATAAAAAATGATATTATTAGATGCACATTATTATATTTTGAAATCAAGACTCCTTTAGTTATTCAAACGATAAGTGATATACCTTCGTCAAGTGGATTAGGTAGCTCAAGCAGTTTTACTGTTGGCTTGGTTAATGCGGTCAATAAAATGTTTGATTTAAAAATACCCAACTCTGATGTGCCTGAAGTATCTTATAGAATTGAACGATCAATCCCAAATAGTTCGATAGGAAGACAAGATATATATGCTGCTTCTACAGGGGGTATGAATTTATTTGAGTTTAATGAAAGGACATCAATATCTCCTATCAATAACAGTCAATATATAAATGATAATCTTATTAATAATATCTTGTTGATATGGACAGGTATACATAGGTCTGCAAATGAGGTTCTATCTCAGCAAGTTAAATCAATAGACAAAGATATAGATATATATAAAAAATTAAAGAAATTACCTTTCCAGGGGTTTGAAATACTTTCTAAAGCTAATCCTAATTTTCAAGAAGAATTCTGTAAACTTCTTAATATTAATAGAGAAATCAAGTATAAGCTTTCTGATAAAATTGCACCTAAGTATATCCTAGAGATTGAAAAGGAAATTATTAGATTTGGTGCAATTTCTACTAAACTACTTGGTGCTGGAGGTGGAGGCTTTATTTTGGCTATCTTTAAAGATAAGCAAGCAGCATATGATGCTTCTTTAGCACTGCCTTATACAAATCTTCCTGTGCATCTGGATTTATATGGATCTAGAGTTACTCAATTTATTAAATAGCTTATTTACAAAAAAATGGTGAAAACATTATTAGTTACAGGTGTTTCTGGTCTTATTGGTAGCTCCGTAGCTAAATCCGCAAAGGAAATAGGTCTAAATGTTATTGGTTGCTCAAGGGGTAATTGTGAACTCTTGTCAAAAGAATTAGGTATTAATGTGTTTAAACTAAATTTAAATCATAGAGATATATCCATTCCAAAAGTTGATAAAATAGTGCATTGTGCTACGGCTAACAATGTATTATCTCACGATTTCCATAAAGCAACAGAGTTAACTTTGTATGGTACTAAGAATCTTTTAGATAAAGCCATTGAAAATGAAATAAGTGATTTTGCTTTTCTATCAACTGCACAAGTTTATGGCACCGATTTATCTGGATCTTATGATGAAGATTCCCAATTTAATATTGAGACAGAGTATGCTTTGAATCATTTTTATGGAGAAGAATTATGTAAACTTTATAGTAAGACATCTGATATAAAGATAAAAATAATACGTCCAACAGGTGTTTACGGAGTTCCTATAGTATCTACAATTAGTAGAGAAACCTTAGTACCTACTTGCTTGGTCTTAAACCTTCTTAAAGAAGGAAATATAGTACTTAGATCATCAGGTCTTCAAAAAAGGGATTTCATTCATCAACAAGCGGTCGCAGATCTTATAATTCAATCTTTACTTGATAATAATAATGCTAAGTATAGAATTATAAATGCTGCGACAGGTAGTAGTCAAAGAATTCTAGATGTAGCGAATGATATTTCAGAACAATATAATCTTATTTATGGTAAAAAGTCAAAAGTTATTATAGAAAATAATGAGCCAATTGAGACAAATCATTTTCAGGTTTTAAATAAAAATTATTTAAAACTTACAGCATCTAAATCTTATCCTACTATAAGGGAAACATCATCTGAATTGATGAGTTACTACTCTAATCGATATGAATAAAGAGTTACAAAAATTTTACGATGAACGTAAGCAATCTCTGAAAGAGATCAGAGAGGATAATGAATTAAAAAATAAATCTCTTGATTGGATGCTCCATGCAGATAAATATAAGTATTCATATAATTTCTCCTGGATGGGCAGACCAATCATTAAATATCCAAATGATATGGTTGTTCAACAAGAGCTAATTTGGAAAATAAAGCCTGATCTAATTATTGAGACAGGGATAGCTCACGGCGGATCTATTATTTTCTCAGCATCAATGTTGAGAATGATGCAAATTGAAGGAGAGGTTGTCGCTGTTGATATTGATATTAGAGATCACAATAGAAAGTTGATCGAAGATCATCCTATGTATAGGAATATAACAATGTATGAGGGTGACTCAACAGATAGAAATATATTTTTGAAAGTAAAAAGTCATTGTGAAGGTAAAAAGAATGTAATGCTTATTCTTGATTCTAATCATACTCATGAGCATGTCCTTAATGAATTGAATTTATATTCTGGACTTGTTTCATTAGGTTCTTATATTATATTACCAGACACATTTATAGAATTTTTTCCTGAAGGTTATTCTTCCGTTAATAGGCCTTGGGACAAAGGAAATAATCCATATACTGCAATGAAATCTTTCCTGAGTTCAAATAAGAATTTTGTTATTGATGAAGAAATTTCTGGTAAGGCTTGTATAACTGAAACAATTGATGGCTATCTTAAAAGAGTAAAATAAATATGATTTTCCTTTTTTGACTTTTTAAGACAAAACCCTATCTTTGTTTTATGGACTTATCTAAATTGACAATTGTTACTCCTAGTTATGAGCGAGATAGATTGCTTATTAGGAATATAAAGTTCTGGGATAAGTATAAAGTTAATCATATAGTTTTAGATGGAAGTAGTCTACCTAATAAATATTTATGTGATTTGAAGGATTATTCCTTTCTTAAGTATATTCATGACCCAATTCCTTACCATCAGAGGATAGCAACTATAACTAAGCATGTGAAAACTCCCTACTTAATACTTGTAGCAGATGATGATTTATGTTTCCCTTCAGTTTTAGCAAAGTCAATAGAATTCCTAGAATTAAACCCTGATTATTCGGCATGTTCGGGAAGAGCAATTGGGTTCTCCGTGAATTCTAATAAAAAAGTTTTCCCAGTTTTTCCTGTATACGAAGATATGTATAACGATTACATCATTGATGATGAACTTCCACTTCAACGGGTTCACTCGCACATGAGCAGATATATGCCATCAACAATGTATGCTGTGCAGCGCACCAAAAATTGGAAATTTATAATAGGTCATTACTTAAAAAATGAACATCCAATTTTTGCTATTAATGAGTTGAATATTGAAATACTTACAGCCTTTTGTGGTAAATCCATTGTGCTTAATGATCTTGGTTGGTTGAAATCTACAGAGGAAGATCAGATTTCTGTTGATGAACCTACATTTAATCAGAATATACATTTAGATATGCTTTGGAGGAAAGATAGCCTGGATAAAGATTTAAAAGATAAATTCTTGGAATCTATGACATCATATATATCTGAGGAAACTTCTTTGGATTTCTATAAAGTTCAAAAGAGCTTGGACTCAACACTTACTTCATATTCTAATTGGGTATCCAACTACTTTAGGCAAAAGATACCTTTTTATGAAACTAGAGATAAGATTAAAAGTATAATACCCTTGTTTATTAGAGAACCTTTATTAAATTATTATAGAAGATTTAAAATGTTTGTCTCTACCCCCTCTAGGCGTATAAACTTTTTAGAATTTGTTAGTGGTCTTCAATCAAAAGGATGGCAGGTAAATATGTCTGAGGCTATATATATTGATAAGCATATTAGAAAATCTATTTCTTAGTTTTTAATTATCTATGATGCAATTAAAGCAATATGTTTCAGGAGCTATTGTTGTAGGATGCGGTCGAATGGGGGCCAGGCATGTCAAGGTTTTATGCGATCTAAGTATTAAAATAGTTGCATTAGTAGATACTAATTTTTCTAATATTAAATTAATTTTAGAAAGCCTTGATCAAGAAATTCAACCAGAATCTTACACTAATTTTTCAGAGGCTTTGAAAAATCATTCACCAGATCTTGTTGTTATTTCAACCACTTCAGATACTCATTATAGTTTTGCGGCTTCAGTTATTGAATTAAATATTCCTCTTTTGTTTCTTGAAAAACCATTGGCTACTTCTATTGATTCCTGTTATAAGCTTATGGAGGCAGAAAATAATTCTAAAACTAGGGTTGCTGTTAACCATTCAATGCGTTTTCTTCCCAATTGGTTAATACCTAAAGATTTACTATCTTCAGAAAAATATGGTGGATTCACTTCGTTGACAGTTAATGCTGGAAATTTTGGCATGGCTATGAATAGCACACATATCCTTGAAGGTTTTAGGCTTTTATCATGTGAGCTTCCTTATAAAATCAGTGCTTGGTTGCAAGATCAGAATGAAGTCAATCCAAGAGGCAAGAATTTTAAAGATGTTTCTGGATGTTTACGAGTAACCACTAAATCCGGAAAAAGACTATACATAGATGCATCAGCTGATCAAGGCCAAGGATCTCAATTTACATTTATGGCGAAATACGGTCGAATTACTATTGATGAACTGGAAGGAAGAATGATTACATCAATTCGAAAGCCTGAAAATAGAAAACTAGCCTGTTCCCAGTTCGCAACCCTATCAGATGTTGAAGATAAAAATATTCCACCATGTGAAACAATAGAGTCTACAAAAAAAGTTCTATTATCCCTTATTAATAATGAAGACTATCCAAATTTAAAAGATGCTGCTAGTGCAGTTAAAACATTAATAGCTGGTTATAAATCATCTCGTCAAGGTGGACTAGAAATTAACATTGAATCTATTTCTAATGATGATAAGGAAGAATTTCCGTGGCCATAGAGATTGATCAAAAATAAAAAAATTGATTTTAGATCGATTAAATACTTTAATTATATGTCTAATTCAAAAATAGCTAGTTATTTTATTCTTTGAATCAAATTTCTTTTCTATTATCCAATTATAAAAAATCTTTGCTTGTTTAAGCTTGATTTTTAAAAGCAAAGACTAGAAAAATCTTAAATAAGTACTTTATGCAAATAATTCACAGTAAATTAGTTTATTCCCTTCTATACGTTATAATCAAATCAAAATCAAAGCTTTAATTTTAATTTAGCTTAACCAAGTCTTTCTTTATCTGCTTTTCTGTTTTATATTTATTTGTAAATCTTTTTTATGATCAAAATATAACTAAATTATTTTAATGATGTTTATTATTTTATTAGTAGCGTTTTCTATATGCGTCTTATTTTTTACAAATATGATTGTTCCTTATGTATTGGAATATGGTAATAACTTCAGGATCATCGATAAACCTGATTCACGCAAGCAACATAAGATTCCTATTGTTAGGATTGGTGGATTGGGAATATTTATTGGTTTTATTTTTTGCTCATTATCTGCATATTTTCTTGTATTTAAAAGTGTATTGGTTGAAAGTCAGGCAAATATTTTTATCCTCATATGCATAGCATCTCTATTTTTTTTTATAATTGGTTTCTTAGATGATTTATTTAAATTATCACCTTTATTTCGGTTGGTAAGTGAAATAGCCATATCACTAATAGCTTGGGAACAAGGTCTCAGAATCAGCGTAATTGACATCAACCTTCTAGGTGACATTAGTTTCACGTATTCTTTGCCTACGCTTCTAAGCATTCTCTTAACAACTATATGGCTGGTGGGTGTAACAAATGCGATAAACTGGATAGATGGATTAGATGGACTGGCAATAGGAGTAACGATATCTTCTGCTATTGGAATTGTTTTTATTAGCTTAAATTTTTATCAATATGGATCTGCCTTTTTTGCTACTGGAATTGCTGCTTCAGCCTTAGGATTCTTAAAGTATAATAAATATCCCGCAAAAATTTTAATGGGAGATGGTGGATCTTATTTTTTAGGATTCAGTTTGGCTTCATTAAGTATATCTGGAGCAACAAATAGTCTAGGTATTACAAGTATTGATTTATCATTCTTAACACTTGCAATACCAGTATTAGATATGACTTTTGTAATATTTAGAAGACTTTGTGAGGGTAATGCACCATTTTTACCAGATCGTAAGCACATTCATCATAGATTACTCGATCGGGGCCTTAGTCATCCCAAAACTGTAATTGCAATTAATCTATTTAACATTTTGCTGGTTTGCTTAGCAATATTCCTATCATATAATATTTACTGAATTTGCTGTTATTTGTATATTTTTTAATAATAGAAAGTATGTAAAATTTAATTTATTTTTCTACAAATTAAATCATTTATACCTTTGAGTATAAATGATTGCAAATTATATTGGCTAATTGTGGAGAATATTTGCTATGGTTTAATACTTATAAAATAAAAACAGGAAATAATAGTGACAACATTAATCACGGGTTCGGCTGGTTTTATTGGATTTAACTTAGCAAAAAGGCTCCTTGAAAGAGGTGAAAAAGTCATTGGATTAGATAATTTAAATTCTTATTATGATGTAAGTCTTAAAGAAGCAAGACTCGCTGAAATTCACTCCATAGCTAAAACTACGAAAACTTCCTTCTCTTTTGTAAAAGGAGATTTAGAGGATAGCTCAGGTATTGATAGATTATTTGAAACCTATAAGCCTACTAAAGTTGTTAATTTAGCGGCTCAGGCTGGAGTTAGATATTCAATTGATAATCCTGCTGCATATATTCAGTCAAATTTAGTTGGATTTGGAATTATTCTTCAAGCATGTAGAAAGTTCAAGGTGCAGCATTTGGTATATGCAAGCAGTAGTTCGGTTTATGGAGGGAATACAAAGATGCCTTTTTCTGAAAAACATGCTGTCGATCATCCTATTAGCCTTTACGCGGCAAGCAAGAAAGCTAATGAATTAAAGGCTCATACTTATAGCCATCTTTATTCATTACCAACTACTGGATTACGGTTTTTTACTGTTTACGGACCTTGGGGACGTCCAGATATGGCTTTGTTTCTATTCACTAAAGCAATTATCTCAGGTGAGCCGATTAAAATATTTAATTACGGAAAAATGACTAGAGACTTTACCTACATTGACGATATTATTGAAGGAGTAATTAGAGTAATAGATAAAATAGCTACACCTGACCCTTCTTTTGATAGTTCAAAACCTAATCCGAGTATAAGTTCTTGCCCATATAGAATTTTTAATATCGGTAACTCTAGTCCAGCTTCTTTACTTGATTACATTACTTCAATTGAGGAAAATCTTGGGATTAAAGCCAAAAAAGAACTATTGCCAATTCAGCCTGGAGATGTACCAGCGACTCATGCTGACACCTCAGCGCTAGAAGATTGGATAAATTTCAAACCCACTACTGAGATAAATCAAGGAGTATCTAAATTCATAAGTTGGTATAAACAATTTTATAATATCTAATTAACTCATGAAATTACCAAGTTTAATCACGTGTAGAATTGGAGTAATAGGACTTGGTTATGTTGGCTTGCCCTTGGCAGTTGAGTTGTCAAAATCAAAAGAATGTCTTTTAACTAAAATAAAATTAGAGAGAAGAGTTATAGGGTTTGATATAAATAAGGAGAGAATAAATGAACTTTTAAATGGATATGATTTAACTAAAGAATTTAGCTCCGAAGAATTAAAAAAAGCTGATTTTCTTGAGTTTACTCATAGTGAGGAAAGATTGACCAATATTGATGTTTTTATAGTAACTGTCCCTACACCAATTGATATATCTAAGCAACCTGATTTCGAGCCATTAAAGAACGCCTCAAGACTAGTCGCAAGAGTAATTAGTAGACGTAATTCTGAAGTATTACCAATAATCATTTTTGAAAGTACAGTTTATCCTGGTGCTACGGAAGAAATTTGCGTAAAGATTATTGAAGAAGAGACAGGTTTAAAATACCGTCAAGACTTTGGTTGCGGTTATAGTCCTGAGAGGATTAACCCTGGTGATAAGCAACATACACTTACCTCAATTAAGAAAGTAACTAGTGGATCTGACTTAAATGTTGCACAATGGGTAGATAAATTTTATGGCTCTATAATTATTCCAGGTACATACCTTGCAAAAAGTATAAAAGTTGCAGAGGCGGCGAAAGTAATAGAAAATACACAACGAGATTTAAATATCGCTCTAATAAATGAACTTTCTATTATATTTAAAATAATGAATATTGATACTTTGGATGTATTGAGTGCAGCAAGAACAAAGTGGAATTTTTTAGATTTTAAGCCTGGTTTAGTTGGAGGACATTGTATTGGAGTTGATCCTTATTATTTAACTTATAAAGCTCAGCAGTTAGGTTATTATCCCGAAGTAGTTTTAGCCGGGCGTCGTATAAATGATAATATGCCTAAGTGGATAGCTGAGCAATTAATATTGTCAATGGCAAAAAAAGAAATGATAATAGGAGGGCAAGAAGTATTAATATTAGGATTAGCTTTTAAGGCTAATTGTCCAGATATTAGAAACACTCGAATAATTGATCTAATTAAAAATCTACGGTCTTATGGTTTACTTACAACAGTGGTTGACCCTTATGTGAATATTAATGATGCAGAAATGAAATATCAATTACAGATACTCAATAAAATCCCCAAAGATCATAAATATGGATCAATAATTGCTGCTGTAGATCATAAAGAATTTTCCTCCATTACTTATGAAGAATGGTTAAATATAAGTAGAAAAGATACAATATATATAGACGTAAAAGGTATTTTACCTCGAGAGCTTAATCCCATTAGGATCTGAAGAAATATTCACTTCAGTATGTGTGAAGCATAATTAGAATAAATAACATCTGAGTTATATAAATCTAAGAAAGAATCTCTATTTTCTATATTAATTTGAGTACTTCTAGATTTCAAAATTGAATCGAAAAAACTACTTGGATTATTTTTATCAAAATAAATTGAACCACTTATTTTTTCTAAAAATCTTTTTGTAAAACCTTCAGCTGAATATATAATAGGGTATGGAGTAGAAGCATACATGAAGACTTTTGAGGGTATAACTAAAGATAGCGAATGATAATCTGATAATTGGATCATCAAACAGTCTATTTTAGAGTATGAAGCGGCAACCTCTTCTTTTAATATCAGCCCGCAATATTTAATTGTTGAGAAAATACCACCATTCCCTAACTCAATGTTAAATATATTTGTGTTAATCAAATCTTTGATATTATTTACTTGTGCTCCAGATCCAAATATATTTAGTTGAATTTTTTCTTTTGCTAATTTATTTAATATTTGAGGTTTTTGGGCTAATTCATTTAGTAAGTCTAGAATATTTTGTCCTGCTCCTAAATTACCATAATATCCTATTCTATATATATTACTTTTTACATGCTTTTTGAAGGTGTGTGTTTTGATTTCTTTTCTCTCTAAGTTACTTATACCATTTGGAAAATTTGTTATTGTAATTGAATTCTTATCTAAGATTTTATTCCATCCATATAGAGCATTTTTGAAACCAGGAGATACAATATTGAAAGAAGTTGATGATCTTAAAACAAAGTTTTCTAATATATTCAGAAAACTTTGTAAGACAATCCTTTTGTTCCAACGGTAAAAATAATAGAAATTATCAGTAAAGGTATCACGATAATCTATATATAACTTTGCACCTGTAATTTTTGATGAACAAGCAGCAACAAATCCAGTAAGTAATTTAGCTGTGGTTGCAATAATTATATTTGGTCGAATTAGTATTGATCTAAAAATAGACTGAATAAAATAAAATGAATATGAAGCAACTGATGCTATTGGTCCATTTCCTAAATATGGTATCCATAATCTAATAATAATTATATTTGAGGGGAAAATATCTTTGAATGTTTGTTTGATATGTTTGTCCTTTCTGCGTAATCCATAACGTCTGGGAATACTTGTAAGTAACCAAATCTTATTTTTTGGATCTTTTTTATAAATTTTATCAAGTAATGATTTACTTCTAAATGATCCTGGACTTTGATCAGGAGGGAAATTATATGAAAAAAATATTATTTTATTGATTTTTAAAACTCCATTTAAAAGTAATACTTAATACTATAGAGTGGTTATCGTGAATTTGCCATTGAATTTATTACAGTTAATAATATTCTTTTTATCAATAATCAAAGAATTGATTTCATTGTTTGATTTTTT
>PBFJ01000029.1 GCA_002718715.1 bacterium | reverse complement strand
TTTTTATATCAATAATATCTATTCCTATCTTAAGTGGTATTTCAGTTGACACATTTATTATCCCTGATGTTGTTTATTTATTAGCTTATTCATTTTTGTTAGTTAACTATTCAAATCATACTTTGTGGGTGGATCAATCCACCTAAGTTCCATTTTTAGCAAAATGTCTTATAAAATAATTGAAATCACAACCGTGCATGATTTCTACGATCAAAGAATATTTTCAAAGTACTGTAAATCAATTATAAAAAGTAAATATGATTTAGTAATTTATGCTCGTAGAATACCCAAGTTCTTATCTGACTTTAAATTTGATTTTCAATTCTTTTCACTTCCTTCAAATAAAACTAGTTTACTATCAAGAGTAATAAATAATACTTATATTTTTCTTTCAATAATCAGAAGATATAATAGACAAGTAGTTATACATTTTCACGATCCTGAATTTCTTCCTTTTGCAATTTTTTTATTGATTTTTAAGTATAAGTTAGTTGTTTATGACATTCATGAGGATTATTCTAATTCGCTAGCTAATCGTACTTATATTCCTGATTTACTTAAGTCTTTATTTATATCATTATATATATATTTTGAAAACTTATTATCAAATTTGGGAGGTAAATTAGTAATAGCTGAAAAAGCTTATTCAAAAAGGATTAAGAATGCTTGCCTTGTTAGAAATTGTTGTAATTCCTCAGAGATAAGACACAAAAAAATGAAAGATTTAAATGATAAGATAGAAATTTTATTTACAGGTGTTCTCAGTACCCATAGAGGTTCTGAAAATCTTATTAAGATTTTAACTAATAACAATGAACTATCACTTACAGTTGTTGGAAGAGCTAGTAGTAAAGTAAAGAATTCATTTGCTAGATTACTAAGTCAAGGCAGAGTAAAATGGATGGCGAGCGAGGAAGGTGTTCCATTTAGAGTAATAAATAACGCTTATTCCTCTGAAATATTTGACTATGGAATAATTCCTTTTACTAATGAACATAATTTAGCTAAAATACCCACTAAAACTTACGAATATTTAATGGCAAATCTCCCTGTTATATGCTCTATCAATTCTGAATCTTATAATATATTAGGACCTTTTGCTTTTTCATTAGAATTGCTATCAGATGAAAGTACTTCTATTGAAAAAATATTTGATCACCATAAATCTTTATTAGACTCCCCTAATCATTCTCCTCGCTTTTATGCCATAGAAAGATATTCATGGGAGAATGAGTTTAAAAAGTTCCTATACATTTTAAACAATGATAGAACTTGATAATAAGAAGACAATATATCTTATATTCCATCATTTTCGCCTGCCAAGTGAATCTGGTGGATTAAGGTCTTTTCATATAACTAACTCATTATTGAAACATAATAAATTAAAAATAAATTTAGAGTATAAATTAATTCTTCCAACAATAGATACATTAACAGGTACAGAAACAGAGTTGTATAAATCAAATACATTAATATATCAGTCTATCCCAATTATTTATGTTAAATGTCCTCGGTTTAATAAAAACAACCTAATAGCTAGGTTGTTTTCATACTTAATTTATAGTTTTAATTCTATATTATTGCTTTTAAAGCTAAATAAACCTAATTGTATTTTAGTATCTACCTTTTCATTGCCATTATTACTCTTTATAAGGATATATTCTTTGATAAATTCGATCCCTATAATTATTGAGGTCAGAGATTTATTTATTCATGGATTTGAAAACTTAATTAAAAGACCAAATTTTATAACAAAAACTATCTTTTATATTTTAAAAAAATTAGAGTCATTTTCTTTAAATAATGCTAATACTATAATCCCAAATTCGCCTGGTTTTATTCCTACTTTAATTGAAGAATATAAATTAGATAAAAGTGTGATCAAATTTATACCATTAGGTATAGATATTTATAATGATTTTTCTTCTAACCGTAGAATAAATAATAAACTAATAGGAAAAATTAATATTCTAGAAGAATATAAGAATAAAGGCTATCTGTTATTAGTCTACGCTGGCAGTTTGGCAAGTGTTCATAATCCATCTCTGATACAGAACTTTGCATCATTAATAGATAGAAAGTCTCTCAAAATTAAAATTTTACTAGTAGGTAATTCCCTTCAACATAAATCATTATCCAATATGAATAAATCAATTATAAGTCTTGGAAAATACTCTAAATCTGAAATATCAAATATTTTATCAAAATGCTCCTATGGTATATATATTTCTTCTAACAAATTTCCTTATAATTCGATCCTTGGTAACAAAATTTTTGACTACACCAAATCATTAATTCCTATAGTTTTTTTATCTGATTCTGTTGCCAAAAGATTTGCTCTTGCTAAAGGTATAGGAATGGAATTAAATCTAAATGAACTTTCATCTGACTATGTTAATCATCTTATAGGTGATAAGAAGAACTATTTAAAAAAGATTAAAGACTTTAATTCGATATATAGATCAGATGAGTTATGCAATAAATTTTCTGATATAGTAATAAAATCTATTCATTGAATCTGTTAAAAATATAAAAAAAAAATGACATCAGCTTCTCCCGATAAATTATTTATTATTGGAGCACCTAGATCTGGAACAAATATTCTAAGAGACGTTTTAACATCGTTCCCTTATTTTAAAACCTGGGATTGTGATGAAATAAATTATGCTTGGCGTTATTCTAATGCAAATTATGATTCTGATGAATTAACAACAGAACATGCTACGTTAAAAGTAAAAAATTATATTAATAAAAAATTTAATTCTTTAAAAAAAGATGAGAATGCTTTTTATATAGTAGAGAAAACATGTGCAAATTGTTTAAGAGTAGAATTTATTAACGAAATCTTTCCAGGATCTACTTATATTTATATATATCGAGATCCATTCGATGTCGTAGCATCTTCTTTGTTACGATGGAAGTCTAAAATTGATATAACTTATTTGTTAAAGAAAGTAATTCATGTGCCAATTGAAGATATTCCTTATTACTCTAAAAAATTTTTAAAATTAAGAATTAAAAAACTATTTTCTAAAGATAATATACTGGATTCTTGGGGACCAAGATTTAAAGGTATCGATGAATTTCGGAAAACATCTACTATTGAGAATCTATGCTTAGAACAATGGATTAGATGCTGTTCTAAAGCTGAGAAATCACTTCTTAAATTGTACGAATCTGGTAGTAAAGTTTTATTTGTTTCATATGAGGATTTTGTAATGGAACCAGAGATTTCAATTACAAAAATACTTAACAAATTAGATATTAAATTAGATTATACATATTTGAAAAGTGTTTCAAAAAAAGTTTTTCCAAGTTCCGTAGGTAAATACAAGAATAAACTTACAAAAACTCAAATAGAAAATATAAAAGAAACACTTAATAATTTTGATTATGAATTAATGGCACTATGATAGAAAGACGAAGAATGATAAAGAGATTCTTTGATATATCAATATCTCTTGTTGGACTAATCTTCTTAGGATGGCTTATAATTTTAACATGGTTAATTACATCTATTGATAACAGATCAAATGGATTCTTTATACAGAAAAGAATAGGAAGATATTCCAAGCAATTTCACATTATCAAATTAAAAACGATGAGAGATTCTAAGGATAATATTGATAGTAGTCATGTAACTATTTCTTTAGATCCTAGAATTACTCCAATTGGTGCATTCATGAGAAAGTTTAAATTAGATGAATTACCTCAATTGATAAATATTTTATTAGGTCACATGAGTTTTGTAGGACCTCGACCTGATGTCCCAGGCTTTGCAGATGAATTAGAAGGAGAGGATAGGATAATACTTTCTATAAGACCTGGAATCACAGCCCCCTCTACTTTGTATTTTAGAAATGAAGAATATCTATTGCAGCAGAAGAAAGATCCTATCTCATATAACAAAAATGTCATTTGGCCTAAGAAGGTAAAAATGAACAAAGAATATGCTAGAAACTATAATTTGAAAAACGATTTGTTACTTATTTTTAAAACCATATTTCAGATCTAAAAATGAGTTTTCCATCTTGGCCCAATTTTGATGAAGAATCTATAAATTCCACTGTTTCCATATTGAAATCGGGAAAAGTCAATTATTGGACTGGTATAGAAGGAAAAAAATTCGAAAGAGAATTTGCTAATTGGTGCGGAACTGATTTTGCTATAGCTCTATCAAATGGATCAGTTGCGTTAACAGCAGCATATATGGCTCTTGGAATAAAAGAAGGTGATGAAATAATTACTACCCCAAGAACTTTTATTGCTACAGCTTCTACAGCCATGCTGCTAGGTGCGCGAATACTTTTCGCAGATGTAGATACTAATTCAGGCTGTATAAATGTAGATTCCATCAAACCTCTTATCAATAAAAAAACAAAAGCAATTGTTGTTGTTCATTTAGCCGGTTGGCCAGCAGATATGCACTCAATTTGTGCACTTGGGAAAAAATATAATATTTCTATTATTGAAGATTGTTCTCAAGCACATGGAGCAAAAATAAACGGGAAGAATGTAGGTAGTTTTGGTGACATAGCAACATGGAGTTTCTGTCAAGATAAAATTGTTTCTACTGCTGGAGAAGGAGGAATGATTACAACTTCTAATGAGAATTTGTGGAGGCATGTTTGGTCATTAAAGGATCATGGTAAAGATATAGATTCTGTAAATAAAAATGATCATTCCTTAGGTTATAGATGGCTACATGAAACTATTGGTACAAATTTTAGATTAACTGAAATTCAAAGTTCTATAGGAAGATATCAATTAAAGAAATTAACTGAATGGAATAGAATTAGAACAGAAAATGCATTGATTTTGATTGAAAAATTAAGAAATTTTAATTTGATTAGAATTCCTTTACCAGAAAAAAATTTGTGCCATGCATGGTATAAATTTTATTGTTATCTAATTCCTTCCTGCTTGAAAAAAGGGTGGGACAGAGATAGGATAATTTCTGAGATAATAAGTGAGGGATATCCTGCTTATCATGGAAGCTGCAGTGAGCTATACCTTGAAAAGTGCTTTGAAAATTCAATACCTAACTATGCGCAAATAAAATCATTGCCAAATGCTAAATTGTTAGGAGAAACTAGTTTAATGTTTTTAGTTCATCCAACTATCTCTAGAAAACAAATGAAATTATATGCAGATGTAATTGCAAATATTATTAAAAGGGCAACTAGTTGAGTATTTAAAGATTGTTTTTAACTCCTCTCCTCCGTAAGGCTATTTTAATATTAATAGACCTTTTTTCTATAACTCTGGCTATATATGTAAGCTTTTGGGTTACAGGCTATCGAAGTGATATTGCATCTTATAATGTAAATGATCTTAAGGTTATTTTAATTACAATATTCACTTCACTACCAGTTTATTTAATTACAGGACAATATAAAGGTCTCTCCAAATATCTCAAAAGTACTTCATTATATGCATTAGTGTTAAGAAACTTTTGCATTATTAATTTACTTATAATTTTTAGTTATAAATTTAATTGGGATTTTCCTGTGATTAAAATATGGTTTTCATTCTTATTCTGCTCGGTAAGTTTTTCTGGTTTAATTAGATTTATTGCACGTGATTTAGTATTAAATTTTATAGTTAAAAGAGGTAATTTTAAAAAACCTATAAAGGTAGCAATCTTTGGTGCAGGTGCAGGAGGAGCTAGGTTATCTGCTGCGTTAAATATAGGAGGAAATTATAGGATTATTGCTTTTTTTGATGATGATACAACTCTTTGGGGAAGAACCTTAGGGGGAATACCTATTAAATCATTTTCCGAATTGAAAAATATATTTCAAAATATAGATCAGATATTAATTGCAATTCCATCAATTAGTAGACAAAGAAAAAAAGAAATTTTTAACTCTGTAAAGTTATTTAATCTTCCAATAATGGTTGTTCCCGGTCTTGATGAGATTGCTTCTGGTAGAGCGAAAATAAATAATTTAAAACCCTTTGGTATTGATGATCTTTTAGGAAGAGGAGAAATTAATTTTAATAAGGATAATCTGATTAATAAGGAAATAAATAATTCATCTATTTGCATTACAGGAGCAGGTGGATCTATAGGATCAGAGCTTTGTAGGCAAATTATAGGAATGAATCCTTCTAAATTAATTCTTATTGAAAATAGTGAGCCTAGTCTTTATAAAATCAACCAAGAGCTTAAAGATAAAATAAATTCCAAAACACAATTATATCCAATTCTAGGTAATGTAAATGATCTTGGTTTTCTTATTTATACTTTTAACTATTTTAAAATTGAAATTGTTTATCATACAGCGGCCTACAAGCATGTTCCACTTGTAGAAATAAATAGGTTAGAAGGAATAAATAATAATGTATTTTCTACTCAGAAAATATGCATAGCCTCTAAAAAATCAAAAGTTAATAAAGTTACTCTTGTCTCTACAGATAAATCAGTTAGGCCAACTAATGTTATGGGTGCAAGTAAAAGATTAGCAGAGTTGATTATACAAAGTTATGCAAATATTGAAGAAGAAAATATAAACAATTCTAATAATGAAAAAATAACTTTTTCAATGGTTCGTTTCGGGAACGTTCTTGGTTCTTCTGGTTCAGTTGTACCTTTATTTAAAAAGCAAATCGCAGAAGGAGGACCTGTAACGCTTACTCATCCTGAAGTAATAAGATATTTTATGACCATTTCAGAAGCATCTAAGTTAGTTCTTCAAGCTTCTGCTCTTTCCGAAGGTGGGGACTTATTTCTGCTTGATATGGGTGAACCAATCGAAATAAAGAAATTAGCCGAACAAATGATTCAACTAAGTGGCCTTTCAGTTCGCTCGAAAAAAAATCCTGATGGAGATATAGAGATAATCACTACAGGTTTGAGACCTGGTGAAAAGTTATATGAAGAACTTCTAATTAATGCAGAGGCAGAAATTACAAGCAATCCATTAATATTTAGAGCAAAAGAGGATTTTATAAGACATGAAATACTTTTTCCTAAACTTGAGAAGCTTAATAATTTTATTAAAGAAAAAGATGAGATTTCTGCATTATTACTTTTATCGGAATTAGTACCTGAATGGAAAGAATTAAAGAATTAAAGAATTAATGAATTGCCAAAATAAAATATATTAAAGTTTTTATCTTATTTTAATGTATTTTAATTAGTCAAATTTGAATGTTTTTAAAACCATTACGCTTTTTAAGTAATTAACTAAATGAATAAAATGATATAATGTTATCTATGCATTCTTAAATGATTGCAGGTCAAACAGCCTAAAAACACCAAATAAAAATTTTGATATGAGTATAATTACTCAACCAGATAAACGATTTATTTTAAGTCCTAATTCTTCTATTAAAGAGGTTCTTGAAGTAATTCATATTTCAAAGGCTGAGCTAGTATTTATTTGTGATGAGCAAGAAAGATTGCTAGGAGTTGTCAGTCAGGGAGATTTGAATAAATATTTGTTAAACCATTCCCATAAATATTTAGATGAAAGTTGTAGACATATACTTAACACAAACTATAGAGCATTAAGAAAAGGATTTGAGATTAATGAATTAAATTCTTTGCTTACTGATTATAAGGTTATACCTATTTTAGGCTCAGGAAGAAGACTGATGAATATTGCATATCGAGAAAATATATTTAAAGATTATTCTATATGTGATTTAAAACTATCAAAAGAAAAGGCTCCTTTAATAATTGCAGAAATTGGAAATAATCATAATGGTGATTTTGATCTTGCAAATAAAATGATTTCCTCTGCGGTTGATTCGGGTGCTGATATTGTTAAATTTCAAATGAGGGATTTGTGTGCTTTATATGGAGTTGAAAATTTAGAAGATAATGAAGAAAATAATAATTTAAGTGCAGAATATCTTTTTGAGTTACTTAATGAAAATCAACTTCAGTATGCCTCATTGTTTGATTTGTTTGATCGTGTAAAAGAATTAGGTAAACAACCATTATGTACTCCTTGGGATATTCCCTCATTGCAGTTACTTCATGAATATGGGATGAAAACAGTTAAAATCGCATCTGCCGATTTAACTAATCATCAGCTTTTATCATCCGCAACTGATTTTGGGATGAATTTAATCTGCTCTACAGGAATGTCTACTGAAGAAGAAATTATTGAAACAAGTAATTTCCTTTCTTCTAAAGGCTCAGTTTTTTATTTAATGCATTGCCAATCTAGTTATCCAGCAGGATTAGGAGACATTAATTTATCCTATATGGATAAATTAAGACAATTTAGTCGAGGTGGCTTTGTTGGTTATTCTAGTCATGACTTAGGTGTAAACGTTTGCTTGGCAGCAGTTGCTAGGGGAGCAAATATTATTGAAAAACACTTTACTACTGATAAAAGCCTTAAAGGAATAGATCACCGTGTCAGTTTATTGCCAGATGAATTTTCAAATCTTGTTCAAAGTATTAAAGAGGTTAGCGTTTCTATAGGTAGAAATGATAGAAGAATTTTATCTCAAGGAGAATTAATTAATAGAGCCACTTTATCAAAATCTCTTGTTACTTCAAGAGATTTAAAAGCAGGTAAAGTTTTAAGTTCTAGTGATATAACCCTAAGAAGTCCCGGTCATGGTTTGCAGCCTAATCAATTAAATAAATTAACAGGTCAAACTTTAGTTCGTGATCTTAAAAAAGATACTTTTATTTACTGGGATGATGTTTTAATTAATAGTCAGGGATCTAAATCTTTAATTAAAGATTTAGATAAACTAAATCCATACTCAAGTAATTGGGATCTTTTGCCTGGTGAATGGGGTATCCCTGTAAGACCTCATGATGTATCCAAATTTTATAAATTATTTAAGCCTAAGATGATTGAATTTCATCTTTCATATAGAGATTTAGAAAAAGATCCAAATCAATTTCTTGATAATTTGAAGTTACCATATTCTGTAATACATGCTCCGGAATTATTTAAAAATGAACTTTTATTGGATTTATGTAGTTTAGATAATGAAATCACTAAAAAATCAATTAGTGAATTACAAAAAGTTATTGATTTTGCAAATATTGTATTAAATCAAATACCTAATCAAAATAAAATAGGTATCGTTACAAATGTTGGAGGCCATAGTGATAGTGGATTTTTGGATAAAAATACAAGAAAAGATTTGCCTAAAATATTAATTGAAAATATAAGTAAATTAAATCTTGGATCTGCCGAGATTTGGCCTCAAACCATGCCTCCTTACCCTTGGCATTTTGGAGGTCAAAGGTATCATAACCTTTTTGTAGAACCTTTAGAGATTATATCTTTCAAAAAACAATTTGATTTTAACTTTTGCCTTGATATTTCACATACCCAGTTAGCATGTAATTTTTTAGGGATTGAATTAATTAAAGTACTTCCTGAATTGTTGAATTGTTCTACTCATCTTCACATCGCTGATGCTGATACTATTAATGGAGAAGGTTTGCAGATTGACAAAGGATCTATGAATTTTTTAGAAATTATGAATGTTATTTCTCAATCGAATAAGAATTCTTTAAATAAGCAAATAACATGGATACCTGAAATATGGCAAGGGCATGAGAATAATGGTACAGGATTTAAAATTGCTCTTGACCATCTCTGTGAATACATCTAATGGATAATCAAGGATTATGTATCGTCCCTGCTAGGGGAGGTTCTAAAAGATTTCCCAGAAAGAATCTTGCAAAGCTTGGAGGTCAATCATTAGTTGAAAGAGCTATAGATGCAGCATTGGAAAGCAACTTATTTTCACGAGTAGTATTGTCATCTGATGATGATGAAATACTCACCCTTGGAGAGCCTTATGGAGCAAAGGTTGAGCCTATTAAGCGGGATGCAAAACTCGCAACTGATAATGCAACTGCTTTGGAATTGGTTTGTGAAATTACAAAACAATTTTCTAATCAACATTCTTTTGTAGCGTTGTTACTGCCAACAGCTCCTTTAAGAACTTCAACTCATCTTGTTGAGGGGTTTAAAAAAATGATGTTATCTGATGAAATTGATGGAGTAGTTAGCCTTACTACTTATGAGTTTCCACCTCAACTTTCAATAGTCCTAGAAAATGAGTTTATAAAGCCAGTATTTAGTCCATGTCCTTTAATCGAAGGAAATACAAGAAGCCAAGACCAGGCTCTTATTTATAGACCTAACGGTGCATTTTACATGCAAAAGTTACCAAGTTTTTCTAAAAATCAAAATTTTTGGAAAGGTAATGTAGTTGGTTATGTTATGGATCGAAAGGTATCAGCAGATATCGATTCTGCTTTTGATCTTAAGGTGGCTTCTCTTTTGATAGATGAAACTAAACTAAACTAAACTAATTAAAAGTTAAAGTTCTAGTCTTTACTCATGAAAAATCTTAATGGTCCTGTATTTAGTATAGTTACTCCTTTTAAAAACGATTTATCAATAGATTATCAACAATTATTTGAGTATTTAGATTATGCATATTCATGTGGAGCAAGGCAATTTTATTCAATGGCATACAACACAAGATATGCTCAACTTACTCATAATGAAATACTTATATTAAATTCTTCTATTATTCGACATTTAAAAAAAACCGATCAAAATATTACTGTAATAGTAGGAGATCCAATTGCTTGTTCTACTAAAGAATCACATTCAGCTGCAAAAACTTATTGCGACTTAGGTGCTGATTTGGTTTCTATATTATTTTCTGAAAGATATTATTCTGATTCTCAAGTTTTAGAACATTATTCAGAAATCGCTGAGGGATTAGGCTGCGGAATACTTGTTCATGAAATGCCTTTGCAGTGTGGCTTAGGTGGACCTGAAAAAATGTGGCCACTTTCACTTATGAAGGAGATTGTAAATATAAGTGAGATTCAGGCAATTAAAGAAGATGCGAAAAATGATGAATATACTCAATCACTAGCAAAAATAGTCAGAGGGAAAGCCTCTTTAATTCTTTCTGGAGGAGGGAAAAGAAGATGGCTGGATTTTGGTAGTGAAGTTTGTCCTGCTTGGCTGAATGGCTTAGGAGTGGCTTATCCAAGTTATCCAATAAAATTTTGGGAATTGTATAGAGAAGGTCATTTAGACGCAGCTAAGCAATTAATTTCTAATGTAGAAGAAATATTTTTTGATAAATGTGTAAGTAAATATGGTTGGCATTTATGCATAAGGGTTGCATTACATTTACAAGGCTTTTGCAATTTAATAGAAAGAAAGCCTTTGAATTGTCTTCAAAACAAGGAGCTTGAGGAAGTTTCTTTGAATTTATCAGAAATTAATAATAGCTTTGAAAAAAATAATATTAAAACAATTAAAAGATAGCCTATTAGATTTATATTTTTAATTTATAAAATAATGATGGAATCTGTTAGTTGCTTTTAGCGACCGAAAGACTAAGAGAAAAGTCAATATATGGAATATGAGGGAAGTTTTACTTGGCAAATAATCAAGAAATTTCTTTAAATCAAATTTATAATCATTAAAAAAATATCTTATAAGCCTATTTCAGCTAAATATTATCCAACAAGAAAGGGAGAAGTCTATCGAAATAGTTCCGAAATTAATCTTGCTAGAGATCAACTTGACTTTATTCAGAAGGTTGCATTTGAGGAGGGTGGCAAACAAATATATTATTGGATTGAGGATGAAGAATTTGATATTCAAAAACCTAAAGGTATAACTTTAGGTTTTTGAATTAATCTGATTTAGAGCTAAGACTCCAATAACAGGTTTCTTTTGCCACAAAAGTTTTTTACTGGTTTCTAAAACTTCCCTTCTTTTAGTAACTCCAAGAGCCGTAACAATAATCAAGTTTGCGTATTTGGTTGCTTCTGTTATGTCTTTCGTGAGCTTGATTTGGCGATTCTTTATAAATTGTTCTAAGTTTTGATTAAGCTTTATAAGCGCTGATTCAGGTATTTCACCAATTGGTATTAAAGCAATATTTCCGTCAGTATCTGAAAGTGGTCCGGATATCAATAAGCCTAGGGGCTCTATCCATGATTTTTGATTGACTGATAGTTCTGCAAGTAATGGATATTTTACCAATGACTCTATTTCGTTTGTGGAAAAAATAATATCTTTTCTTTTTTCGTAAATCAATGCGGCACTACTCCCGAGCAAGGCTCCACCTAAAAGACCAAGAGCTAAATATCTTTTCTTCCTTGGTGCGATTGGGTCGGGAAGCAATGTTGGGGTCGTAATTAGTTCCCAAGGGTCTTGGCTTCGAGCTTTTTCCAGTAAAACAAGCCTGTATTCATCCTTTAGCTTGTTAAGGGTAGATTTATCTTTTTTTGCATCTCCTAGAAGTTGTCTATATTTTATCAACACTCCTTCTGGGCGCTCTGCGGCCTTTAAACGTGCCTGGGCATCATTTCTTTTCGCAATCAGGAAACCTTTAACTTGTCTCTTTAGTAAGTCAATTCGAAAGACTCTTTCTTCTATTAAATTTTGAATTTTTTCATCATCTTCTTGAAAAGTTAATCGAAATCGTGAAAGATCGGAGTCGATTGTTTTTAACTTGTTTGATAATTCAGTAAGGGATGGTATTGTTGAAGCAACATACATTATTTGATCAGGGTTAACTGTTAATTCTTTAATTTGAAGCAACTGTTGATCAATAGCTCTAATTTTATTTGCGGCTTCTATTCTTATCTTTTCAATATTTATGGAGTTAGGAATTTCTGTATCAATATCTGCATCACCATCAAGAAGACTTAGATCTTGACTGATTGCATATTGTTGAGCTTCCTTAAGCGAATTAAAGCTTTTATTAGTATAAATATCAATTTGATTCTTATAAAAATTCATTGCCAATTCAATATCTCTCAATTTATTCTTACCTGAATACTCTTGATATTTACTAGAAATCTTCTTAAGTACTGGCAAAATAAGTTCTTTATCTGTATCTATATAAGAAATGTTTAATATTGATGTGTTTTTTTCTAATTCAATATCAAGAGATCCATTTTTCCAATTAGTAAATCTAAGCTTCTGAGTAGAAGATTTGTTTTTTAATTCTTTTTGAGCTTTTACAAATTCAAAAATATTTAATAAAACTGATGGACTTTCCAATATCCCAACCTCTGTCTCTAGGCCTAGACCTTGAGTTTCAGAACCTATGAATTTTGCTATGGATTGGCCAAAGCCAAAAGTCTTATTTCTACTTGAACTATCAATTACGATTTGAAAGTCACCTTTCCATACTTCTTTGCTGCTAAAAGCGATTAGACTACTAAGGATGAGTCCAAATAAGCTAAATTTTCCTATCAATTTTTTATTTCTATATAAAGATGAGAAAAGTTGTTTTAGATCTATTTCATCCTCGATTAATGGATTATCTTTCCCATTGGCTAAAGGAAAATCTTGATTTGTGACCATTCTTTTAAAAGCATTCTCATATATTTCTTAAAGAATACTCTAAAGAAAGAACTATTCAAGAGTTTTAGCCTTTACGAGAAATAATTCAAATGACAAGATTTTCTCTTTAATTATTTATTTTTTTATCCTTGGATTGGATTCAAATAGAATGCTTTTAAAATTTATTTTAAGTGTTACTTAGAATAGATATATCAATATTTTTATCGCTTAATTCTAATATACTTGTATCTTAAGTAAGACTTCAAAAAGTTTTGATATGCATCTTATGAAGATTATATTCTTCTTCCTAATACTTATTGATATTCTATAAAATATGGTTTTTTATAGATTCGTTATTGCATTATTATTCTCCATCTCTATAATTAACATATATGCATATTAGTTTGTTTAGATATTAGGGTTTCGTCTTATTTAATAACTATTATCAATAGATCTTTATATTTTTTGTAATGAAGAAATTAAATTTGAGCATTATTAATCATTGTTTTATTGTATTAATTAAATTTTTATTAATAGTGAAAAAGCAAGTTATATATTCCTAAATATAGTCTAATATATAAAAGTAAATAAGTTTGGATTGACGATTTTATCTGTATAATTAATAGTGTAATATTTTTATTTGACTGCTGATAACAGCACTGTTTGTCTACATAATAGGATTAAATTAGTCTTTAAGATTTTTCTTTTAATATATTCAATTTTATTTTGTAGTAGATATAAGGCTTTAGCATTCCTTTCATGAAGACTAATTTTTTTTTTTAAATAAAAAAACATTCAATTCAATCAGAGCTTTAATTTCAATTGAAAAGGAAAGTTGGTCGACCTTTTTATTAATTAAAATTGATTTTAAGCAACGCTCCCTGCAAGATTCGAACTTGCGGCCCACTGCTTAGAAGGCAGTTGCTCTATCCAGCTGAGCTAAGGGAGCATAGAGATTTTTTATCATTTGGTCAGAATGTTGCCCTTAGG
>PBFJ01000028.1 GCA_002718715.1 bacterium | reverse complement strand
TTAAAGTTGATAATAAAGAATTATATTCCAAATCTAATAACTCGATTATCAAGTCATGGAGAGCTTCAATATCACATGTACCACAAAGTATTTATCTAATTGATGGTACAATTGCGGAAAACATTGCATTAGCTAGAGCAAATAAAGAAATAGATTATGAATTAATAGAATATGTCTCAACTATTGCCCAGCTTTCCAATTTTGTAAGAGAATTACCCGATCAATACCAAACAAATATAGGGGAAAGAGGAGTAAAACTAAGTGGAGGACAACGACAAAGGATTGGAATTGCAAGAGCTCTTTACAAAAGATCATCTATATTAATTCTTGACGAAGCAACAAGCGCATTAGACAACCAAACAGAGTCAAATCTTATGAAATCTCTAAATGATTCATATTCAAACGACACTACAATTATAAGTATTGCACACAGATTAACTTCTTTAAATCAATGTAAAAGATTTATAAAAATAGACTCAGGAAGAATAGTTGAAGATAATCATGTTTAACGATTATAATTAATCCAGCAAGGTTAATTATTTTAAATGAAAAAAGATTTTAAGCTTAAAGGAATAAATACCATAATTTTTGATTTTGATGGTATCTTTACGGATAATAATGTAATCATTAATCAAGAAGGTATTGAATCAGTAATATGTAGTAGAGCAGATGGCCTTGCTATTTCTATGCTTAAAAAATATATAATCCTAAAAAATCTAAACATTGACATTTTTATTCTTTCAACAGAAACAAACAAGGTTGTTATGAAAAGATCGGAAAAGATTAAACTTAAATGTTATCAAGCAATAGGAAGTAAATATACATTCATAAAAAATTATTTTTCTAATAAAAAAATAGATTTAGATGATGGACTAAATAGTCTTTTTTATATAGGCAATGATTTAAATGATTTAGAAATAATGAGTAAAACAAAGCAATCAGCATGTCCATCAGATGCTCACAAACTAATAAAAAATATTTCAAAAATAATCATTCATAAGAATGGCGGAAATGGATTTGTAAGAGAGTTAGTAGAAAATTTAATATCTTTAGATCAACTTAGTTATGAAGAAATAATCAAAATTATTTGATTTTTTAGTGCCCTAATAATCAGATGTTATAATTTTGAAATAAATAAATAAATTTAATAGGTATGAGTATTTACATTATTGGTGAAATAGGAATCAACCACAACAGCGACATGAATTTATGTAAAGAGCTAATAACCATAGCGAAAGATTCTGGTTGCAATGCTGTTAAGTTCCAAAAAAGAGATATCGATCTTGTATACACAAAAGAATATTTGAATTCTGCGAGAGAAAGTCCATGGGGAAATACACAAAGAGACCAAAAAGAAGGTTTAGAGTTTTCATATGATCAATATAAAGAAATTGATATTTTCTGCAAAAATCTAAAAATTGATTGGTTTGCTTCAGCCTGGGACAAAAATAGTCAAAAATTTCTTCAACAATTTGATCTCCCTCACAATAAAATCGCATCTGCGATGATTATTTCAAAAGACTTTTTAGAATTAGTAGCTAAAGAAGGTAAACATACTTTCATTTCAACTGGAATGTCTACCTATGAGGATATTAATCAAGCGGTTGAAATTTTCAGAAAACATAAATGTCCCTTTGAACTTATGCATACAGTATCTACTTATCCAATGAAAGATTCAGACGCAAATTTGATGGTAATAAGGACATTGAAGAAAAGATATGGTTGTAATGTTGGATATAGTGGACACGAACCAGGAGTTGCAATATCAGTAGGCGCAGCCGCATTAGGTATTACATCTTTAGAAAGACACATAACAGTTGATAGAAGTTCGTACGGTTCTGATCAGGCAGCATCATTGGAGCCGCAGGGATTAAGAAATCTGGTTGGTTCAGTAAGGAAATTAGAACTTGCTATGGGTGATGGCAAAAAGGTAATAATCAAAGAAGAAGAAGTTATCGCTAAAAAATTGCGAGCTCATCTGTAAAGTTTTGATTTATTATTATATTTAAAATGATTAGAAATCACAAAAACAAATTAGGAATTTGCTTCCCTGGACATTTTGTTATTAATACATTTAAAAATGATAAAGAAATTATTTTCCTAACAGAATCAGACTATAGTGTACTTGAGAATGGAAATAGATTAGATAAGAAATATAATTTTGAAAATAAATTAATTAATTTAAAAACAAAAGTAAATATAACAAAAATAAGAAAAGAAATAAATAATTATTCAACAATGTGGACTAGGTGGGTTGGCACTTCATACAAGCATGAAATTTTCAGAGAAAAAACATCTATTTTAGTGTACAAAATAATTTTAACATTAGAATCATTAAATATAAAATGCATGGTTTTTCATACATCAGTTCCGCATCACTATGATACTTTTTGCTTACATACAGCATGCTCATTGTTAAATATACCCACAATTTTTCTGTATCCAATGGAAATAGGTTATGACACAAGTACTTTAACAGGTAATAGTTTACTACCAATTAGACATAATGGAGACATTTTTAGTCGAGAGCCTCTAGGTTATATAATTAATAAAAAAGATTATAAGTCTGAAATAAACAACTTTATTATTAAAACTTTAGAAAATAGTAGCAATAAAGTTCGTGTTTACGGCGATAGTATTATTTCTAATTTAACAACTAATTTTTGTTTCTCATTAATATCTTTATTTTATCTTGAGTTAAAGTATTTATATATAAAAATATCCAGGAGAAAACCTAAATATTTTTATAAAGACTATTCTATTTTAAATAAATTAAATATTTTATTTAATCAAAAAGAATATTTAAAACTATATAAAAAATATCAATTTAATACTTTAAATTTAAAAGATAAAGGACCTTTATTAATTATATATTCACATTATCAACCAGAAGCCACAAGCATGCCCGAAGGTGGAGATTTTATTAGTCATATAGATATTATATTAGCAATTAGATCAAAAGGTTATTTGAAGAAACTATATTATAAAGAGCATATTGGTTCTCAAGAATATATTTCTGAAATTGCAGGTAAGATTGTTGATATTACACGAGTAGGATTACATCGTTCAAAGGAATACCTAGATAGTCTTCTTGATTTAGAATGTACACTATTAGATCCTAAACTAAGAATCGACATTAACCATTTGAACAAGTCAAAATATATTCCAGTAACTATAGGAGGATCAATTGCTTTGGAAAGAAGTTTATTAGGCTTGAAAACAATCGTTTGTGGACAACCATGGTTTAAAAATATGCCAGGAGTGATTCATATAGATGAGATTGATTCACTTGAAGAAATTGATCCTGAATGGACAATACCTAGTGAATTAATAGCGAATCAAGCTTTTTCATGGCTAGACAATACAATCTCAAATAAAACAATAACTAATGCTCTTTCAATAGGATATACTCATAAAAACATAACTCTTGAAAATATAAATAAATCAAAAACCGAGTTAAAGCTTCTAGTTAAAGCTTTAAAATTAGAATATATATATTAGATTAATAATTGGTACCAATTATATAATGGGTCAAACTATTGGAAGTGAATAATGATAACAGGCAGTTGCTCTAATATTCTCCCTATTACACGGAAGATTACCATGAATAGTTTGATAGCCTAAAAATAAATATAAATTACCAGGTTTTAGCTTAACTAATTTTGCTTTAAATAATTTTTGAAAGATTCTTTTTGTAAAAAGATACCTAACAAAAGTATTTTGTAAAATCAACTTTTGAAAGAGATTAAGAATAGAGTTACTATGTAATTTTCTTCTTCTTCTAAAAATAATCAAATCTCCATTCTTACCATTTTCCTCATCAGGAATTAATATTGGCATTAATATAGTTAACGCATAAGCATCAAAATGAAAATTAAAAGCTTCTTTTTCACCAACATTACCATAGAAAATTCGTAAATTAGGGAAAAACGTTTGATCTGGACTTATTTTTTTGCATAGTTGTCCATGAACATTCTCAAAAAGTTCTAAAATGCCAGGATGACATGAGAGTTTCTTAAGAAGATCTGACCTAACCTTTTCATAATCAATCATTTCTGGGAATGAAAATCTTTTCCATTGATCATTACCATTAACGTTGAAAAATAATTGATATTCCAAAAGTTGTTCGCAAGATAGAAAATTCCTGAATTCAACAATTCCATGATTCTCAAGCTGAGTCTTAATATTATCTATTTCATACATTCCACATGACCGTCAATTCTTCAAGACCCAATATATCTTATTCCTGCACTTATGCACATATATAAACCTCCATTAATGTACTTTTACCGTGCCTTAATTAATTAAATAATTAGACATAGTATTGTTTGACTTCCAACTGAGAGTACTTTACAAATTAATTTCTATTTTTTATGATATTTTATATATATTAAATTGATATACTTAAAATTAGTCGAGTTTATTAATTTCATCAACAACTATCATCCCTAATAAATCATTTTTTTGACGTGATAAAATCTTTTTAGAATCTATAATCTCATCTCTTTTTGTTCGGCCTAAAATAGTTACTAAAATCAAATTATCAATATTTTTTATCTCAATCAAATCATTTGTTATTAAAAAGTTCTTTTCCTGAAAGACTTTCTTAAAAAATTGATCAAGTTGAGAATTAATTTCTCTATCAATTTGGCTAATAATTAGTATACCTATACTTCCATCTATTTCAGACAGTATTCCATTTTTCAAAAATTGCACAGACCGTTCTTTCTCGCTCTGTTTAGTTAAATTAACCTCACCAAGAACTTTTATATTACTAAAAAGTTCCATCTCACGCTTTAAATAGATAATATTTTCTCGTTTATCTTTAACAAGTGCTACTCCGCTTCCAAATAAAAAACCTACCAAAAATCCAAAAAACAAAATTGTTTTCTTTTTTGGAGCAACTGGATAAGGAAGTAATGTCGGTTTAGTTATTAGTTCCCAAGGATCTTGACTGCGAGCCATTTCAAGCTGATGTATCCTATATTCATTCTCTAAATTATTGAGAGTGGCTGCATCTTTATTTGCTTTACTTAAAAGCATTTGATATTTAATTAATACACCTTCGGGACGCTCTGATGCATTTAACCTTGATTGAGCATCAGCTTTATTAGCATTTAAATAACCTAAGGCTTGCCTTTTTAGTGATTCAATAAGAAATTTTCTTTTTTCAAGCAAGTTCTGAATACGGAAATCGCTTTCCTGATAAATCAATCTTTTTTCTGCTAATTCAAAGTCTATTTCAGTAAACAAATTTGAAACTCTACTTAGGGATGGAATATTTAATGAAGAGACAAAGTACATTATTTCTTCAGATTGATCTTCTATTTGTTTAATCTTTGAAAGTTGATTATCAATAACTTTGATTTCATTAGCAGCTCTTAATCTTATATCTTCAATGTTTATTGAATTTACGATATCCTTATTTATTTTTGCATCATCTTTGAATAAGCTTAAATCCTGATCAATTGCAAACTGTTGTGCTTCTCTAAGTGAATCAATACTTTTTTTTCTATATTTAGAAATTTGTTTATCAAAGAAAACTGAACCAAGCTCTAGATTTCTTAACCTCTTTTTACCGGAGTATTGCTGATAACTCTCTGATATCCTATTAAGCACTGGCAATACAAGATCTTTATCTTTATCTTTATAGGTAATATTTAAAACAGAAGTACTTGGTTCAAGCTCAATTTCAAGTCGATTTATCCAACCAGAAAATGAAGTTTTTCGATTTGAATCTGGAGAAGATTCTTTTTTTTCTTTTACAAATTCAAATATATTCATTAGTACTGAAGGGCTTTTGAGTATTTCAACCTCTGTTTTCAATGGACTTGTGTTTGAGGATAAACCCACAATGCTTGAAAATCCTGGACGAGAAGTGGGTAATTCACGTTTAGTATTTTCCAAAACAATTTGAAATCCTCCTTGCCAAGTCTTTTTTGTACTAATTGCAAATAATCCACTAAAAACTATTCCAAATAATGTAATAGATGAAACTAGTTTTTTATTTCTCAATAAAATACTGAATATCGCTTGTAAATCAATTTCACTTTCATTTGCACATTCAACAATTCCGTTACTTAACATGTCTTTTTGCTTAGTCACCATTATTAAAATAAGATCAGATTTATTAATTTAATTAATATTACTTGAACTAAGAAGAAAAACAAGATATACATTCCATATTTTTTTTCAGTTCCTTATAAAAAGAATAAAAAATAATATGAAATATTAAACATGCATATTATTTTTATAAAGAAATATTTTGTAGTTTATATTCCAGTGATTAATTCCTGTTCCCTTTTATCTAAATTAAAGTGACGTTTACTTTTAATAGTTGGATATCTCTTACAAAAAGCATGATCATTTATATCGCTTAATCTGACTTGTAAATTAAATCTTGTATTTCCTGAGTTATTAGGAACAGACCTGTGAATCAAATCCATATCAAAGATCAAAATATCCGAGAAATCAAGATATAGCTTTTCTGTATTAAAACGACTTATCTGATTATCTGAAACTCTATATGAAATCCCTTCAATATTTTTTTCAGCAAGCCTTACTTGATCCTTCACATAAGTGTGATTAATCAAGCCCTCTAAGTGGGACTTGGACGCGACCTCTAAGGTGCCCCCATTGTTTTCATCTCCATCTTGAAGTGGTACATATATAGTTAAACTTCTTTTTGAACCTTGATTATATGGGTAATCTTGATGCCAGGGTAAAAGCATCGAAACTTCCACATCATTAGTTTCACCAAGATATGTTTGAGATTCTGCAGGAAGATCAATTCGCATGATTTGGTCATTTATTTGTAGTAGAAGATTGTCAGTGTTCATATACTTTTTAGCAATTGAATTAATCAATTGATCACTCGCAACTTCATAAGTACTAAGGATAGACCTCGCCGAGTCATAGTAATTACAAATTAATCCTCTATCCTTTTCTCCTATAACTTTAGAAATCGAATGCAGATCATTATCCTTGGGGTTAAATTCGAATTCTGTATTTTTACAAATAGATGCTAATAGCATTAACATATCATTTTTTATTCGTGCTGATATGTTTGAATGATTTTTTAAAACTGTAAAACCAAAATTATTTAATCTTTGAACATGCTCAAGAACAATACTACTTTGAGATACTGAGTTCGAAGTTTTCATGTCTTTATATTTTTAAATATTATATCATTTACCAGAGAAATTAATTTTTCCAATAAAAATCAATAAAGATTTCATATTATATAAATGAATCAATCTTTTATTACCTCCCATACTTAATTAATCATCAATTATTGATAAATTATAAATTCATAGAGTCATTTCTAAAAAATTATTTATCTTTAGTCAATTTTAATTAGTTTAAGTATAAGTGTAGTTGAAACAAGGAGAAGTCTGTATCAACTTGATTCTAAATCTACTTTATAGAACCTCTGCTTTTTGAAAGAGATAATATCTATAGGGCATGGTATAATAAAAGAGAAAAAGGTTATTTCAATTCCTTACAAGAATTAATATTAGGTACCAATGTATAATCATCCGATTTTTGAAGCCGAAATAGAAAATTTAGAGTTAATAAAAGAAAGTATAGTCGCCAATGGATATTCAATAATCAATAATTTATTTTCAGATGAAGATATAAAAAGCTTACTAGATTTTATAAAGAATAAGCCTATAAAGTATGCCCAAATAGATCCAAAAACCCGAAAGCAAATAAAAACATTACATCATTTTAATATTCATAATTATGGAAAGTTGTTTAGAGATATACCACTAAACAACTTTATTGAAAATTTAAATTCATTATTGTTAAACGATGAATTCTATAAGACGCCTAATTATGTCCCAGGTAATTTTGTAGTTAATCAATATACAGCTAGGTCAGCAAATTCCGCTTTATCACTACATAGGGATGATAGAAATCCTCTAGGTAATGCTTATTATCCAACTTGGCTTCAATGGCTTATTCCACTGGAAGACACATGCATAGAAAATGGATGTACAGTTATAAAACCAAAAACTCATAAACTCAGTGACAATTCAAAAATAAAATTAATAGAAGAAGTACCACTTGAATTGAAAACTAATCAGGTAGTTTGCTGGGATGGAAGATTGATTCATGGAGCATTAAAAAATAAGACCCCTGGAACTCGATGGGCTCTTATACTGACATTTACAAGATGGTATATAAAGCAAGAATTCAAAATGATTGCTTCGATGGATAGTCAAATTTTAAACTCTCTTTCTGACAGAGAAAAGTATCTTTATGGCGCAACTGTTGAAGAAAGATTTTCTCCTGAAGAAGGTCTTTCATCCAAGGGCGATTTAAAATATGCAGAAAAAAAAATCAATCAATATAAATTATTAAATGATGCCTTAACCTAGTAAATAAAATCAAGATTAGAAAAATAAATATTATGAAAAATAAATACCTAAAATAAAAATAAAACGTTTAATCATGTTACTAAGATTTGTATCAGAAGCCTACATCATTATCATTAAACCATGATCACTACTTGCTAAGATTAAAATTAATACTTAAGCAAATTGAAAATACTACCATTTAATAAAATTCTAATTACAGGAGGGACTGGAAGCTTCGGCAAGTGTTTATTAAAAACGCTAATTGACTCACATCCAGAGATTACAAGAATAGTAATTTTTAGTCGTGATGAATTAAAACAATGGGAACTACAGCAATCATATCCTCAAAGTAAGTATCCACACATTAGATTCTTTGTAGGCGATATAAGAGACTCTGAAAGATTGTTGTATGCAATGGATGGTATTGAGGCAGTTGTACATGCCGCTGCACTTAAACAAGTAGAAACTGCGGAATATAATCCCGGCGAATTTATAAGGACTAATGTATTAGGCTCTGAGAATGTAATTAATGCTTGCTTAAAAACAAATGTTAAATATGCAATTGCACTAAGCACAGATAAAGCTTCTGCACCGATAAATTTATACGGTGCAACTAAATTATGTGCTGACAAATTATTCACCGCTGCTAATAATATTAAAGGCAACAGAAATCTCATATTATCTGTAGTTCGATACGGAAATGTTATGGGATCAAGAGGCTCTGTCATACCATTTTTTGTCGACAGGAAAAAAAATGGTTTAGATTTACCAATTACAGATAAATCTATGACTAGGTTTAATATCCTAGTTGAAGAAGGCGTGAAATTCGTTCTAGACTCTATTTGTTCTTCAAAAGGTGGCGAAATACATGTCCCTAAAATTCCTAGTTATCGTATTACAGATTTAGCAATGGCTATTGATCCAGATGGAAAAAATCCAATAATTGGAATCAGACCTGGAGAGAAACTACACGAACAAATGATATCTACAGATGATAGTTATTATACGTTTGAATTAGCTAATAAATATATTATTGCTCCTCCCGGATCGCCTGCTTATTTATATTATACAAAACAACAAGCATCTTGTAATAATTTCAAAAAAGTTCCAGAAGGATTTGAATATACATCAAGAGATAATAATCACTTTTTATCAATAGAAGAATTAAAAATGCTACTTTCTAAAACTGGATTCCTTAACTCTAATGAATAATTTCTTACCTTATGGTCGTCATAATATTAGAGAAAAAGACATACAAAAAGTAATCGAAGTCTTAAGAAGTGATTACCTTACTCAAGGACCAAAAGTGCCTGCATTTGAAAAGGCAATTTCAAAAAAATTTAATGTCCTTCATGCTATTGCATCAAATAGTGCAACTAGCAGTCTTCATTTAGCTTGTTTAGCATTAGGACTTAAGGAAAATGATTATTTTTGGACTTCAGCAACAACTTTTGTAGCCTCTGCTAATTGTGGATTATATTGTTCAGCAAAAATAGACTTTGTTGATATCAATCCAAATAATGGATTAATGGATATTGAAAAACTTAAAAGGAAATTAAAAAAAGCCGAAATACATCGAAAAATTCCAAAAATTCTAATTCCAGTACATCTAGCTGGTAGCAGTTGTGAAATGAAAGAAATTTATAAGTTATCTGAAAAATACGGATTTAAAATAATTGAGGATGCTAGTCACGCAGTTGGCGGATCCTATCTAAACCAGCCAATTGGATCTTGCCAATTTAGTTCAATTTGTATATTTAGTTTCCATCCTGTAAAAATAATTACAACTGGTGAGGGAGGAATAGCAACTACAAACTCTAGTTTATTAGCTAATAAGATGAGTCAACTAAGAAGTCATGGTATTACAAAAGATAGCAACAATTTTATATATAAGCCAGATGGTATATGGAGTTATGAACAACAGTTATTAGGTTTCAATTACCGAATGAATGATATATCAGCAGCACTAGGTATTAGTCAATTAGATAGACTAGAATTTATTATTAAGGAAAGAAATAAACTTTTTAATAACTATAAAGAGTTAATCAAGGATTTACCATGTTCACTACTAGAAATACCGTTAAACGTTTATTCTTCATTGCATCTAGCAATTATAAGGTTAAATAATTCAAACCCCTCATTTCATAGCAATATATTTAATGGCATGAGATCATTTGGCATAGGTGTTCAAGTACATTATACTCCTGTACACTTGCAACCTTATTACCGTCAATTTGGTTTTAAAGAGGGAGATTTCCCAGAATCAGAAAAATATAGTAAAAGTTGTTTTTCTATCCCAATTTACCCTGAGATCACTTTTAAAGATCAGATTTTTATTATAAATAAACTTGAATCTTTAATTTACAAATATAAATAATATGACTCAAATTTCCCTTGGAACAGCTCAATTTGGTTTAAAATATGGAGTTACGAATAAAAATGATAAAATTGATATCTCTCAAATAAAGTCTATCCTAGATACATCATACTTATCAAACATAAAATTTCTTGATACTGCAATAGAGTATGGGGACTCAGAGATAAACATTGGTAGATTAAAATCAAAGAAACATAAGTTTAATATCACAAGTAAAATATACATAAAAAAAGAACAATTAATTGAAAGAGATATACATAAAACATGGGATAATATGTTAAAAACATCCTTACTAAATTTAAAAATAAATCAATTTGATAGTTATTTTTTACATAACCCAGATATCCTTGTTCAGAAAAATGGTAAAGTAGTGCTTAACTGGTTATCAAGTATTTTAGAGAGGAAACTGACCAAAAGGGTTGGTTTATCAATCTATTCTTCCGATATACTTCATCAAATACCATTAAACAATTTTCAAATAGTTCAGCTCCCTCTTTCGATATATGATCAGCGTCTTATTGAAGATGGGACTATAGAATTACTAAAAAATCGAAAAATTGCTATACATGCAAGAAGTATATTTCTTCAAGGTTTAATCCTAACATCAGTAAATGATTGGCCATCATTCTTTTCAAAGGAGTTTTCAGAACACCATATAAAATTCTCTTCAAGAGTAAATAAAATAGGATCAAGTCTTTTAGAGTCTGTCTTTAGATTTATTGAGAGGCAAAAAGATATAGAGGCTTTTATAATTGGTATATCTAGCCTAAAAGAATTAAAAGAATTACTCTCAATTTGGAAAAAAGTTTATTCAAATAATGGAAGTTACCCTATTAGTTTCGAAGAATGGTCATGGCATAAAAAAATGGATTTAGATCCTCGTTTATGGCATAAAAATTAAAATCCTTACCGCTCTATTTTCCTAATAATTTCAAATGCCTCAGCATATGAAAGTCCAACTTGATTACCTCTTAATTGAGCAAGATTTTTAATTCCTTCTAATGACCTTGAGTGAGGATATGGACGAATTTCATCTTTATAACATTTTAAAGCCTCTATCTTTTTATTAAATACACTCTCAACATTTATATAAAGATTAGGTTGGAATACTTCAGAAATAGATCTATGTCCATAATCTGTGGCTGAAGGTACTTCAAATGTTCTGATCTCTTCCCAGATTTCATTGTTTTGAGGTCTAAATGCTGTAAGAGTTGATTGAAATACAATTTTATGATCGACATTTAAATCTGATGGACTATGAGTATAAATAATATTTGGTTTTATTTTTTGTTTTACTAATTCAATAGATTTTATTACTTCTAACATAGGGATTGTATCCATTTGATTATCGGGAAATTTTTTATTATCAAGCCATGTAAAGCCAAGAACTTTTGATGAATTTGTAGCCATAAAATTTCTTTCACTAGCTTCTTCTGAAATATTTCCTTCTCTAGAGCTAATTCCATCCGTCATTGATATTCCAAAAACTTTGTCTTTTCTCTCTGAATGAAGAGATAAACAGCCACCCATACCGATGGCTTCGTCATCAGGATGTGCAACAATAAAGAGAATTACATTTGTCATTAAAATACAGTCTTTTTTTATTCAACTAAATCCCAGGCTGTTGGGGTGCCTCTTTTAACATTTCGCTTCAATTTATTGCCTATTAAATCATCTAAGTATTTAGGATTTAGTCCATATCCAGGCCGAATTCTTTTTATGTCTTCTTTATTAATTGTTTCTCCAACATTTTTATCTTTTACAAAATAAATAGATCTTCGATAAATTTTACTAGAATCTTCAATCCTATCTCTTTCAAAACCCTCATTGCCAAGAGATTTCCAAGCATTGTTAGTCTCTACACACAATCTTTTTAGTTCGTCGGGTTCAATAGAAAATTCACTATCTGGCCCTTTGTCTTTTCTACTTAAAGTAAAGTGTTTTTCTACAACAGATGCTCCAAGAGCTATTGAGGTAACTGCAACATTTATTCCGAGTGTATGATCTGATAATCCTGTTAATGAATTAAATTTTTTACTTAAATTTGGCAACTGTTTTAGGTTCGCTGATTCTAAAGGAGTTGGATAACTACTTATACAGTGAAGTAAAATCAACTGGTCATTTCCTTGAGATCTAACTGCTTGTACTGCCTCATGAATTTCATCCTCTGAAGCCATTCCTGTTGACATTATAATTGGCTTCTGTTTCTTAGATATATATTTTATCAATGGAATATCTACTATTTCAAAAGAAGCAATCTTATATGCTGGTGTTTCTAAAGATTCAAGTAAATCAACTGCAGATTCATCAAAAGGTGTTGAAAATATAGTTACTCCAATATTATTTGCGTGATCAAATAGTTTTTTATGCCATTCAAATGGAGTTTCTGCCCATTTATATAGATCATATAATTTATAACCATCCCACAAGCCTCCTCTTAAAATAAACTCTTCATTATCACAATCTATAGTCATAGTATCAGCAGTATAAGTCTGCAGTTTGATTGCATCCACACCACATCTTGCTGCTTCATCAATGGTTTCTATGGCTCTCTCTATTGATCCATTATGATTAGCAGACATTTCTGCAATTATATAGGGTGGGCATGAATCTCCTATCTCTCTACCATTAATGACTATTTTTTTCTTCATATAAAAATTATATTCTTTTATAATTTTAATAAATAAATTGCTATTTAAAAAGCATTCTTAAATATAAAAGATTAATATCTATAATTTTAATTTAATCTCTTAAAACCTGAATGACATATAGAACTATCTAATAGTGGATCATTTGATTTTGTAGCTTCATATGTTGCTATGGTCGCAAAAATCGGATCTAATGCTTCTAGGTACATATCAACCAACTCTTCTGTATGTTCAGTACAGACATAACAGGTATTTGAAGCTAAAAAACCTTTCTTCAGCATTTCTTGTGTTATGTAAGTCTTATATTTTAAAAAATTTTCACTTTTCATATAAAAACCAGCTAGCGCATTTAAACCAGTGTGAATTATTTCTAAATTGTTTTTTTGTGCAAGTTCTTCCCACCCTTCTTTAATTTTTTTGCCTGTTAAGGTTATCTTTTTCCAACTTTCTTCACTTTTCATTATTTCTAATGTTTTTAAAGCAGCTGTGGGGCCTATCCTTTCGGTCCAAAAAGTACTACTAATAAAAGAGTTTTGAGCATATTGCATAATTTCTTCAGTTCCAATAATAGTAGTAATTGCATATCCATTACCTAAAGCTTTCCCAAACATTGCTATGTCTGGATTGATTTTATACTTCTTATGCAGCCCACCATAAGTTTCACGAAATCCAGAAGTACACTCATCAAAAATAAGGACTATTCCTTTCTTGCTACAGAGCTCTCTAACAGAACTTAAGAATCCTTTAGTTGGCGATTCAGAGCGTTGAACCTCCATAATCACTGCAGCTAAATCATATTTAGAAACTATTAATTCAAGTTGATCAAATCTATTAAAACTAAAAGGATGAACACTATTTCTCAAACCTTTAGCAACTCCGCTAGAACTCAAACCAGGAAGTAAATGCTCCTCAAGATTCCCATCCCCTTCTAGATTGGTAGCAAGATACCAATCATGCCAGCCATGATATCCACATATTGCTATTGAATCGCGATTTGTTGCTGCTCTCGCAATTCTTATTGCTATTGCATTGGCTTCTCCTCCTGTTCTAGCAAAACGAACCATGTCTGCCCATGGGTGTAATTCAATCAATTTTTCTGCTAACCAAACTTCTTCAGGACAATTTAAAGTGCTCATATTTCCAAGTTGAACTGTCTGAATTACAGCCTCATCTATTTCCTTTTTGCCATAACCCAATGAATTAGTACCTATTCCCATAATGCTCATATCGATGAACTCATTTCCGTCTAGATCCCAAACTTTGCAACCTTTAGCCTTTCTAAAATATGATGGCCAATAGTCGGGAAGAAACATCTCCGGCCGTTTAGATAAAAGCATATTTCCACCTGGAATAATTTTTTTTGCTCTTGACCACAGTGCTTGCCCTGTTGACCTATTAAAAGCTTTATCTTTAAGAAGTGATTTTTCATATCCTTCATTTCGAGGAGTTTCTATATTGATTTGAGAAACCTCTGGATTATCACTCATAAATTTCAGTACTTCATTAATACCAAAATTACTATTTAAAGGATAGAGATTTTCGAAAATATTAGTTATGACCTTAAAGTCTTTTTCGTCATCAACAGTCAATCTATAATCTGGGCATTTAAAATTGTGCGTATAATGCCTCCATCTTAAATTTGATGATCTCTTCCTCATCCAAGGAGTTACATGTTCTCTTTCAGAGGGAAGTAATGAATAATTATTTGCTTTTTCTAAGGATGAGAACTTAAATATTTCAATATCAAATCCATCTGGAACAGTTAATTTATTTGGATTAATACTATTTCCAATATAATCCCAGTCGCCTTTAAAATACTCATCAATTAACTCATTAATTAACTCAGGATCTATTAAAGGACAATCACCAGTAATTCTTACAATATCTGAAGCCGACTCATATTTAGCGCACTTATAGAATCTATCAAGAACATCATCTAATGATCCTCTATAAACATTGTAATCATAATCGCTTACCAACTTAGCCAACTTGTCATCTGTAGGATCAGTAGAAGTAGCTAATATAAGTTTTGAGATTTTATTAGATAGAGCAACTCTATCTAATAAATGAATTATTAATGGTCGATTTAATATAGGAAGAAGAACCTTACCAGGTAGTCTTGATGAGGATGTACGAGCTTGTACAATTATTATTATCTTCATAAATTTTCTTTGTCTATTGGCTGAATTATCACATCAGAAGTTAGTATTGAAGATTCCATCTTTGCAGATCTAAAAATAATTTTCATTCCATTAAACTCAATATAAGCATGTGGATAGCCATCTGCATCTAACATACGAATATGATCATACCAAGAATTAATATCTCCAAAGATACAATTATCCATATCACTTTGGGAAGGCTTTCTTCTCTTAAAAAATGTTAATTTTCCTAATTGAGGTCTTGGCTTAGGTGATTTTATGACAATTTCAATAATCATTTCAAGAATAATATCTTTTGCTCTTAAAAAAATTTCTTGTGCTGAACCAGATAGTTTAAGATCTTTTTTTAAATAAATATCTCCAGAGTCCAATTCTTCATTACATTGAATTGCAGATATTTTGGTATCCGTCTTTCCCAAAAGAATAAGGTTTTGTAATGGACTTCCCCCTCTACCAAAAGGTAGATCTGTCATATGAAAAATAATTGTTTCCCAATTTCCCCATATATCATTACCAATTTTATCTCCCCAGTGGATAACGAAAATATATTTTGGATTTAAATTTTTTAAAGATTCATAATTGAATTTATCAGAATCCTTGAATAATTTGATTTTGACATTTTTCTCAATTGTTAAAAATTTTTTTTTCAGATTTTGTAATAAATCATTATGCCAATCTTTATTAGATAATATTATAATAACATCAAGATTATCATTCATTATAAATAAGTATTAGAAATATTTGAATAAAATGCTCTATCTATCTTACCACTCTTATTAAGCTTTAAATTTTCTTTAGAAATTGATACCTTAAAGTTTATCCTCGAATCTAAATAATGCTTTAACTTTTTATTTATCACAACCAAAATATTATTCATATCAAGAGAAACTACAAGGACAATTAACTTATTCTTAGTTGGTATTACCACTACTTGATGAACTTGATCAAGTGAAGAAACAATTGCTTCAACCTCATAAATATTAAGCCTTACACCACATATTTTTTGTTCATAGCCAAGTCTACCATCACAATAATAGTAATTATTCGAAATAAATGCTCTATCTGAAGTCCGATAATAGTTAATTTCACTAATATTTAGGAGATGAGATTGACACTTACTATTATCTTCAGCTATGTAACCGCTCATAATCCAAGGACAAGAGATTAATAATTCATTATTAATAATTTTAGATATACAAGAATCCAGTGGCAAGCCTATCGGTATTATTTGACTTATTGGTTTTTTTATTTTATCAAGATACTCAATAATGTTTAGGCAAAAAGCCCAAGGAGCTAATTCTGTAGATCCATAAAAATTATAAAAATAAGTAGGTGAAAATTTCTTAATTAATTCCCTAGCCTTACTGATATATAGAGGTTCCCCACAAGTTATTAATATATCTATATTTACATCCTCAGATGCAGCTAAAGCTAACCCCTCCAGCATAGAAGGAACTGATACTAAAATATTCGGCCTAACGTCATTAATATAACTGAATTTTTGCAATACTGATGTTTTAGCTGAAGGAACGATAAGTTTAATATTATAGTAAAGACTAAGTAGAATATATGGAATTAAAATCACAAAGCTTGGATCATGAATACAATACATAGACTTTAGATTGGAGGTACCTGAAGGCAACATTTTGAATACTGATGTAAAACATTTTTCAACTTGATCTAAGCAAACTGGTATTTTTTTTGGTGTACCAGTACTACCAGAACTTAGAAAAATTAGCTTTGAGTTTAATTCAATTTTTATATCATTTGAATAATGCTTATTTTTAACTAATGCTTGACCAATATAATATTTTGATTGAACTACATTATTTTCAGTATTGATATGATTTTCATTTGTTAAAGTAAGGTCAGATTCACGTATGATTGATTTTATAGCTAAATCACCTAAGCTTGATGATAAAAGAGTAATATTTTTCTTAGAAAAGAGAGCACAAATTGAAAGAAAATAACTATCTGGATCGGTTGAAGTAATAATAAATATATTCTTTGATAGCTCGTTATTTAGATAATCAATAACTTTATACATATCCTCAAAAGTATAAATAGTCTCTTTACTTGTTGATTCAAGTAGAATATTTTGATTTGTTTTCTTTGCTAAACTATTTAAACTAATCATGATTTTCAAGAAGATATGTAATAGAGTTAATAGATAGAATATAATTATATTTTTTTAGTTTATGTAGATCAATCTTAAGACCAGAGCATTTTTCTAGATTAGATATAAAAGTTAAAGTATCCATAGAATCCAACTCTAAAAAAGTAATGATATCTTCATCTAAATCAGTAGGTAAAATGAAATCTCGAGAGCCTTCTAGAAGCAATTCAATAGATTTTTTTATTAAATCTCCTACATTTTCCATTAATTATTTTCTTTTAAAAATGATTAGGTAAATCAAAAATAGCTTTACAGTAACTATTATCCGTCAAGCAGTCATAAATATTAATAATAATTGATCTATTTGAATTAAGTCTTTTTGTAGATGAAATCACAGTATCAATATCAGTATAGATAAAATCTTTATTTGATAAATTATTTTTTCCTAGATCTTGTGAACTTTCATTATATTTTTTACCATACATAATTTCACATTTACCAGCTGATGATAATTTATCAGCAATATATTTATTTGAATTAGCTATTGTATTTTTGCTAATATCGGAATAATTTCTGTAATTTGGAACAAGATTCCAACCAATAGACCAAAAATCTGAAAAAGATCTAATAGAATTTTGAATTAATTCCTTAGAGATACCAGATCTATAGCATTCGCCATGAATAGATAACCAATCTCTATTAGTAAAATTTGAGGAAATAAAACTCATTTCATAACTTGCAGCATTTTTCAATGCCGCTGGATACGCCGCTAATACAGTTGTAAATATATCCTTGGGATCAATCTCAGAAAGAAATCTGGATTTACTCTTTAAGCTAAAAAATTCTTGAACTTTGCTATTAAATAAAGGCATCCTTTTATTACTCTCAATACCTAAATAATCAAGGTCTGTCTTTAGAGCACCTGGACTAATACCAATCATTAACCGCTTTGTAGATAACAGATAAAGATCCTCCAATATCTTGATTAAATGAGGAATATTGTAATGAACTAAAGGAAGAGCTGCTAATCCCACCTTAATTCTTTTTGTTCTGGATAACAAAGCTGATGCAAATACTATATTAGATCGGATATCTTCACGAGGATCTGTCAAATGTTCTCCAATATAAACTTCGTCAAAACCAGCATTTTCTAGTTCAACAGCAAAATCTAAATATTTATTATAGTAATTATCACATTGATTAAATCGTATGGGTATGATAAACGCGCCAATTTTAAATTTAGTCATTAACTTTAGTCTTTAACTATAAGAATTAAAAACACTTATAGCTTTTGGACCGCCAAAAGATCCATAATATGGTGCCATAGAATAATGATCACATGCAAAAATCAATGAATTTCTATAGGATGCCTGTATACATATACTCATAGAAAGATACTCTATAATTTGATTTTTAAAAACTTCAAACAAATCATTAGAATTCGGGAACCATGATCTGTACATATTCATTCTCATTTTAAATATCTTTTCATGATTTATTTTAGGCAATATTTTAGATAAACTATCGAAGGAGTTGCAATCCTTAAATTCATCTTGCAACAGTTTATTATAAACAAAATTCCATCCAGATTCACCTATACATTCTCTCATAAATAAACCAGCATTTGCCTTACCAGTAATAGAAGAATTTAACATTTTAATAGAACTTTCCAATTTATTTATGAAAATATCCTTTTTAATTTTTAATCTATTACAGTTTTTCTCATTAGCCTCAAAATCTCCGATTAATATAAGGACTTCTACATTACAATTAACGTTTTTAAATAATTGAATAATATTTTTATATTCTAATAAAGCTTTTTTTGCTACTGGTCCTATTCCGCCTCCTAAATTTTCAAATGTATACCTTGCTTGTCCTTTTTGATTAATAGATATCTCATAATCAGGACAAACCGGCATAATTACTTTTATAGGTTTATTTAGATTAATATTATTCAGAATTGATCTAATATTATTACTATTGCCTTTGATAATATTAGAATTAGCCAATCTTACGGAAAGAATTATTTTTAATACGAGATTATATGTTTTCTCTTCAAATTCTTTTTTATTAAATTTACTATCAATTATTAATAGAAGAATGAATAAAGCACCTTTGAAGATAATTAATTGATTTAATTCATTCTTACTAGATAATGAAATATTTTTTTGCTGAAGATATTCATTAATTTTTAACCTTACAAAATCAACAAATTTTATTGTTCTTTGATCATCTTTAAAGCTGCAATTAATTATGTACTTATAACGATAAAATTGTTTAGGATCAATATATGATCTCATCCATTTTGAGTATTTACTATCCGACTTAAGCAAATGAATCTGTAACTCTCGTAATTCATGCTTGCTAATGATGCTCAGCCTATCAAAAGATTGCTTATCGTAATAAGCTAAAGTCATGAATACTATTTAGTAATATTTTGATATATGATACAGAGCATGATTTCTCGAGAAAAATACTATAAATCTTCATAATATTATAGCAGAAATAATTGGAAAAGCATATTAAATCAGAAACAAGCTAAATACTGAGCATAAGCAATGACTCTTGCAATTTTTAGTTGACATTTTTAATCATACTTATATGATTAGTAAAAATTTTTTAATTTGATCTTTATATGAGTATATTGGAAACGAATGTTTTAGTTGGTTTTTCTGGTCCGCTATTTGAGTTACTTTATGATAAAGATAGTCAATACAAATTAATGATTCTAGAAGATAATATATCTATCAGAAATAAAATTAAATCACTTAATATAAAAATTCAACCTATAAAAACATTTAAAGAATTCCTTGCTAAAGATTTATCATGTAAATCCAATTTATTTATTGGTGTAGCCTCCAACCCTATTCTTAGATCAAAAATAATTAGTAAGTTTAATTCAGTTTCGAATGAATTCCCTAAACTTATTGATCCTTCTGTAATTAAATCAAATTATTGTAAGCTTGGTAAAGGTATATTCATTGATAAATACGTAACTATTGAATTCAATACAACAATTAGTGATTATGCGTATGTAAATAGTCATTCTCACATAGGTCATGACAGCGTTATTGGGAAAAATACGATTATCGGTGGTTCAGTGGTAATAAATGGAGGTGCTCATGTAGGCGAATGTTCGTTAATAGGATCAAAAAGTGTGGTTTCTAATAATGTAAAAATCGGGAAAAATTGTTTAATTCAAGCTGGGTCAGTAGTATTAAAAGATATTCCTGATAATCATTTTGCATCTGGGAATCCATGTCAAGTTAATTGTCCTATTTCATTAATTTGGAGAGATGTACCCTAGGTATTCAATCTTTTGTTTACACCTAAATAAGTAGATACAAACATAACCAGAGAAGTCCTTATCCCTTCAGTAACTTCTTTTACCTCATG
>PBFJ01000027.1 GCA_002718715.1 bacterium | reverse complement strand
TTTCATTGTTTGATTTTTTATACTCTACATGAAATTCGCTTGGTAAAAGTGTACTAACCAAAAGATGTTCTCCTTTCTCAAAGGTCCCCTCTGAGATCATTACATTTCGCTTAATTCTATTATTAAAGCCAATGGAGTAATAGCCATCTTTATATTTTTTTGAATGATTTATGTTGTCCAAAGTTATCCATTTTAAATCATGCTTTTTAAGATAATCATCAAAATCAGGTGCAAGATGAAACCATCTTCTCCAATAAATTTTTCTAATAGTTTTTATTCTTTCTATGATTACTAATATTATTTTCTGTTCAGAAGTTTCTTTTAGACCAACCCAGCGCAAATGAGACGATTGAATTGATTTAAATCCATCATGACTTGCACAACACCAAACCCATTCGCACTTCTTTCCGCTACCCCTGCAATTAGGTTCAGCTTTTCGTCCTGTTCTAAATGTGCCCCAGACCTCTACAGGCTCTTTCCATCGAATCTTGCCTAATTGTTTTAAACCAATTTGAAGTGAATTGTGTGCTGGGCTGCTTCGTTCAAAATTTCTGCGATTTAAATCTTCTCCATATACCGAAGTACCTGTTTCACAGAAAATAGGATTGCCTCTGTGCCAAAGATCAAAACTTAGTAAATCTGAATGTGCATGTGCAGCTGGATGTTTTGGGGAAGAAGGACCTGACTTGAGTGCTAATTCCCATTTATTTGATGTTCTTAAAATTATCCACCCTGTTTCTTTTAGGTCAGTTACTGAAGGAAAGATTCTCTTTGTTTGATAAGGTTGAAAAGTGATCTTTTTTTGATGATAATCTGGCACCTGATAACCTAATTTGCTTATGTTAGATCGCAGTGAATTTCCGGGGAGGATAGTGTTTGATAGATAGGAAATTGCAAACCTTAGGACAATATCTAAGTCGCTACAAATATCACTACTGCTATCGTTGAATATAGGATATTTTGACTGGTTTATCTGAATATTCTCTAACCAGAATGTCATTTTTTTTATTGCGTTGTCTAACCAAGGTGTAGATATCTTGTTGACTGATCTCAAAACAAAACCAAGTTCTACCAGTCTATCAAGGATTAATATATGATAACTAGCGCTTCTCTCTTCATGACCTCCATCAGATAACACTTGAAATTCTAATTCTTTCTTTAAATGAGATAAGGAATATTCACTTATTCTTTTAGTAAATTTTGATTTAAATTGAAGACTTATAATTCCTAAAGCGGTTAAATTCTCAATCCAATGATTACCTCCATGGCAGTTTTCAGGATGAGCATAAAGCCAACACATTTGTTCCCAAAGTGAATTAATTCTATAATTATTAATTAATTCTGGGCAAAAGGTGAATAGCCAAAACCAATTCCTAATTCTTAATGATAGGGTATAACTATGCCATCCATCGCTTAAAGGAGGTTTTACACTTGCAATCCAATTATCAATTAAAGATTCTAAGAAGCAAGACTCTTCTGGCCAGGTATTATAAATAATTTTGTGATTAAGCCAATCTCTAGTCCAATCAAAATAATGTAGATTAAATTGCCATAATCTACTAAAATTTTTCTGATCCCATTTAATGGGCCAATAAAGATATTTAGATTGATTTAGAAAAGTAAAGGTAATAACACTGGGTGTCTTTTTTTTTGGTAATGAAATAATTAATGTATTATATTCTTTGTCTTTAATTAAATTTTTCAAAGTAATATTTTTTGGTTTTTTTAGTTTATATAACATAATCAATACATTTAATGGTGTTGATTGATCAATTTTCCTTCTTGCTTCATATCTTATTTTTCTAAATAGGTACTTGCTATCAATATCAATAATAGTTTTATAATATATAGATACTCTATTGATTAACTCTAAAAAATCAAACTTATATATAGACATATAGAATTGCTTGAAAACTTAAATTTTTGATCTCAAAATCTTGTTTATTTGATAGATTCAAAGAAAAAATAATTAACTTTATTTAATAGTTATACTATGAAGTGATTCCGCAGAAGTCAAGGTATGTCAAATTGCTTGTATCAATACCGATGAAATTGGAATGTGATACTAGAAATATAATTAGGTCAGCTTTTTTTATGGCTTCTTCAAGTGGGTATATTTCAAGTCCCTCATGAGATTTAATATTTGGCTCGCAAACAATAACATCATATTTCTTTTTTAATAAAGATTTTACAATATTCAGTGCTGGAGACTCACGTAAGTCGTCAACATCTGGTTTAAAAGTTATTCCAAGACATGCTATTTTTATAACTTTATTTAAGTCAGTTTCAATTTCATTGACTCGATCGATGATTTTATCTCTTACCCAAATCTCTTTAGATTTATTTATTTCTCTAGCAGTTTGAATTAATTGCGAATCATTAGGTAAAGCAGAGGCAATAAACCAAGGGTCTATGGCTATACAATGACCTCCTACTCCGCATCCAGGCTGTAAAATATTAACTCTAGGGTGATTATTTGTTAATTTAATTAATTCTCTTACATTAATTTTAAACTTTGCACTGATCATAGATATTTCATTTGCAAACGCTAAGTTTATATCTCGATAACTATTTTCTACTAATTTAGTAAGTTCTGCAGTTCTGGAATCAGTTATATGTATATTGCCATTACAAAAAGAAGAATATATTTTTTTGCAGGCATTAGATGATTTTTGTGACATGCCTCCTACTATTCGATCATTTTTAGTTAACTCTTTTAGAATTGATCCTGGAAGAACTCTTTCTGGGCAATATGCGAATAAAAGATCTTTTGCTAGTATTTTAGAATCAGTTTCTATAAGACTTGCAACTTTTTCAGTAGTTCCCACAGGACAGGTGGATTCTATAATAATTACATTGCCAGGCCTCACTACTTTTGCTATGGATCTCGCTGCGTTTAATACATAATCTATATTAGGAATAGGCTTGTTATTTTTACTTAATTTAAGTTCTATTGGTGTAGGTACACAAATTATATATATATCAGCAGATGAAGGAATATTTGTTGCTCTAAAATTACCATTTTTAATAACATTATTAACAAGGGCTTTTAGATCTTTTTCAATAATTTTAGATTTACCATTATTAATTGAGCTAACTATTAATTCATTAGTATCAACCCCAATAACTTCATATCCATTAGCTGCTAAAATAGCAGCAGTAGGAAGACCAATATATCCAAGCCCAATAACGCAGCATTTTTTATTATTTTTTGCCTTTAAATCATACATTTTATATTGGTATAAATTTTCGTGATTGAGACTCAAGTTCAATTAAATGGGATTGAATTTCAAAAATTTCATCAACTGGGATAGGAGGAGCAGACGATGATTTAATTGCTTCAATAAAAGAAATTATACAGTTTTTCTGCCCCTTATCTTGAAATATAAGTCTCTTTTTCTTGAAATTCTTTACACCCCAAGCTTCCAATTTCTTGAAATTATCTAATTTAAAAATTTTATTTCCACCAAATACTTCAATCCTTTCTTTAGGATAATTTTTATTTCCATTTGAGAAATAATGTAAGGTTCCGATAGATCCGTCGCAAAATAATATTTGTATAGTAAAGGTTGAGATGCAAGGCCCATCTTTATTCGCAGACAAAATACTTATTTTTTCAAAACTCGAATTGGCTAAATATCTTAAAAGATCTAAAAAGTGACAAGCCTCACCCATAAGACTTCCTCCACCAATATTAGGTTTCTGTGTCCAGTGATCTTTCGGAATTAAGCCCGAGTTACACAAGTAGATAAATGATTTGGGGCCAGTAATTTTATTTAGTTCTGATTTTAATTTGGAAACCAATGGTGAGAAACGTCGATTAAAACCTACCATCAATAATTGTTTTTTATAAACTTCTGAGTAAGTTGACTTTATCGAATTGAGTTCTTCTCTTGTTAAACAAAGTGGCTTTTCAACAAATACATTCTTCCCTGATTTAAGTGCTTTAATTACTAAAGAGGCGTGAGTATTATGCCTGGTTGCAATAAATACTGTGTTAGATTTTTTATCTTTAAAAATAGACTCAGAATCTGTTGTCGCATATTCAAAACCATACTTTTGACCAATATAAAATGGACCAGTACCGCTATTAGCACATAAGTGAACTAATTTAAGTCTTTCTTTGGCTAAAACAGGAATAATGAAACGTCTTGAATAATTACCTGATCCAATAACACTTATTGCTATTTTATCTTGAAGTATATTTATTTTTTTATTTGATAATTTTATTGTTCTATCATAGGAAGTATCATCTTTAGGAAAAGTAATTAATATTCCTAAAGATGATACTTTAGCAGCCATTAATTCATATGCTTTTTCTCCTTCTTTTATGTCAAAACGATGAGAAATAAGGTTATGTGTTTTTAATCTAGAGGCTTTGATCTTTTCAAGAACAGCTGTGAAATTTCTTTGCTCAGTCCACCTAACAAATCCAATTGGGTAATCATTTCCGCTCTCTTCATATGAAGAATCATATCTGCCAGGACCATAAGAACAACTGACTTGAAAAGTTAATTCTTTTTTATAAAATAAATCTCGACTTAATTCCATTCCTGTTACACCAACAAGGATTATGCGTCCACGTTTTCTACAAACCTTTGCAGCCAACTCAACTGGTTCGTTTGATTTGGTTGCGGCGGTGATCAACACCCCATCAATACCTAATCCATTTGATTGAGACATGCACCATTGATATGGATCAGTATCTTTAGAAAGATTAAAAGCTTTTATTCCAAAAGATTCAGCTAAATTACATCTTTCCCTGTCTGGATCTAATCCAAGAACAACGCAGCCATTTATCGCGAGCATTTGAGCTGTTAATAGACCAATTAATCCAAGGCCACTAACAACAAATGTTTCACCTAAATTAGGATTTGCAAGACGAATCCCCTGCAAACCAATAGATCCTAAAACAGTAAATGCAGCTTCTTCATCACTAACTTGATCTGGAATTAAAGCACATAAATTCTTAGGAACTACGACAAATTCTGCATGGGGACCATTTGATACAACTCGATCTCCCACTTGTAAATTTGATACGTTTTTGCCAAGACCAATTATGATTCCTACATTGCAATAGCCTAGAGGAATTGGGTAATCTAACTTATCAATAACTGACCTATATACGTTCAAAAAGCCTTGGCTTTTGGCTTTTTCCATAACCTCCTTAACTTTCTCCGGTTGACTAATTGCTTTATTAACAAAATTAGATTTACCGAAGTCTATAAGCATTTTCTCTGTTCCCTTAGATATGAGAGAACATGTTGTTCTTATTAATACTTCACCTTCAGCAATTGCTGGTGAAGGAATATTAACTACAGATGTAGAACCATTATTAATAGATTGAATTATTTGATGCATATTAAATCTTTATAGTTGAGGATTGATTTTTATCAATAAAGTATCGACACCAAATTTCAATGGAAGCTAAACTAAGTAATGTATAACTCGCATCTACTTTATCATATAAATTATTGTATATTAGAGACTCAACTGCTTTTGAATCGAATATTCCTCTATTTTCTAAAGAACCAGATAAAAGGACCGTATTTAACCATTCTTTTATATCATTTTTGACCCATCTCCTTAATGGCAAACCAAATCCTGTTTTCGGTCGATAGATTACATTTTTTGGTAGATATGGTTTCATAGCTTCTTTGAGAACCCATTTAGCTTGTCCATTATTTATTTTATACTTATCAGGAATAGACGCTGCAAAATTTATAAGGTCTATATCTAAAAAAGGTACACGTACCTCTACACTTGACCTCATAGACATTTTATCTGTATAAGTTAGGTTATGATCGGGAAGAAAAAAGGATTGCTCTAGAGCTAGAATTTTTTCTATCCTAGATTTGTTATTTGGTAAATCATTCAATAAATTAATAAAAGGTTGTTCAGCATTAGAAGAATTTAATTCGCCACGAAATTCTTTTGTGTATAATCTTTCAATATCAAATCTATCTATCCATCTAAAATAATTAATAATTCTTGCATCTCCCTCTAATTCAAAACCAGAAAATGCTTTTCTAACTCTACGATTAAAAGTTGAATTGTTTGGAAGTAAAGAACTAGCTTGATGAAAAAATGATCTTATATTTAAAGGTAGCCATGACCATAGAAATTCATTATTTAATGCAATATGTCTTCTATAGCCTGTAAATAAATCATCTCCTCCTGCACCAGATAGCAGAACTTTTATCCCCTTGCTTCGAGCTAATCTAGATATAAAAAATACATTTAAAGGAGCTGGATCCGCAATTGGTTCATCCAGACTTATCACCATATCTTCTAATCCTTTTATAAAGCAATTAGAGTCTACTTTTATTACATCTAAGTTAACTTTTAAATGATTTGCTACTAATTGGGCATACTTGAGATCATCAGATTCATTTTTACCATTATTGGAGGAACTATCTATCGTAAAGCATTTAATGTTTGGGTTTTTCTCTACTGCAAATTTCACGATGCTGCTTGAATCTAAACCGCCAGAAAGAAATGCTCCTACTTGAACATCTGCAACTAACTGTCGATGAACAGCATTTCTTAGATGATATTGTGTTCCTTTTATTGCCTTTGCTTTAGTCTTCAGATATGTTTGTTGTTTATAAAATGGTAGTTTGTACCATTTAGTTCTTTTGTGAATTTGACCATTTTTAATTTGCAGAAATTCACCCGGAGGTAATTTTTTTATATTTTTTGATGCCGTCCTTTCTCCTGGACACCATAGAAATGAGAGATATCTATTAATTGCTATTGGATCAATTTCTTTACTATCAATACCCAAGGGAATCATTGCTTTTATTTCGCTTGAAAAAATGAAACCATCTTGATTCTGGCTATAATAAAGTGGCTTTACACCTAATGCATCTCTAACAATAAAAAGGTCTTCAGTTGTTTTATCCCATATTGCAAAAGCAAATATTCCATTAAGCATCTTTAACATTCTAGAAATATCATTTCCTTGATCTCGGTTATATATATAGAGATTTAATAGTACCTCTGAATCTGAATTACTTAAACATCTTAGCTTTGAATTTTCTTTGATAAGAGAATTTATTTCATTGAAATTATATATTTCACCGTTAAAGATAAGAACCACATCCTCACATAAACTTTTCATAGGTTGATTTGCTTTTTTTGATAGATCTAATATTGATAAACGTGTATGTGCAAGGCCTAAATTATAAATTGGATCTACAAATAAATCACTATTGTCTGGTCCTCTATGTGACAATAATTTAATAGATTCAGTGAACCCAGGACTAGTTTTTCTTATATGATTATTATTGAAATAATAACCAACAATACCACACATAATTAACTAACTTATAAAATAAGGTAGACTATATAATAACTTTTTTTCTTTATTACTTGGATATTGAATTAAAACTGCACGATATTTCCCTTTGAATACGAAGATACTTCCAGCAGCGGCACCTATTAATCCATATTTTTTGAATAAGTTGGTCATATCGGAAAGTTTGCTTGCTCCTCCAAGTGCTGTGAGAGGAACTTTGATAGATGGCTTTATATAATCAATTAAGTTATAGTCATAGCCTAACATTGTTCCATCCTTATCAAAAGAATTAATTACTATTTCACCTGCACCTAATTCCTGTATCTTTTTTAGGTGAGTTAATAGTTCAATATTTGAAGTGGTTTTTGTTTTGTGATCAAAAATTTTATATGATTTGCGAAATAATCCTGACAATTTAATATCTATTGTTACTACAATACTTTGTCTCCCAAATCGATCAGCGGCTTGTGTTATTAACTCTGGCGTGGAAATTGCTGAACTATTTATTGAAATCTTTTCAACACCAAGTTTTATGATATTCTCTATTTGAGATACGCTATTTATTCCACCTCCATAAGTTAAAGGCATATTACATTCCGATGCTATTTTCTTTATGAGTTCATAATGTGGTTCTCTTTTTAATTTGCTTGCTTCAATATCTAGAAAAATTAGCTCATCAACTTTTTTTTCGTTGAATATTCTAACCGCATTTAATGGGTCGCCTATATATTTCGGATTGCTAAAATTCTCTGTTTTAATAAGACCTTCTTTTGTATGAAGAAGTACAGGTATTATTCTTGGTAATAACATTCTAAACTGATATAAAATTTCTAAGTAATTTTATTCCTGATTGATGACTTTTTTCAGGGTGAAATTGCACTCCATATATATTCTTTGAGCAAATTGCTGCAGTGAAAGTATCATTGTATTCACTATTAGCAATTATATCGATATCGTTTTTTGGTGAGAAGTAATAAGAATGAAGAAAATAAAATCTTAAATCATCTATGCCATGAAAAATAGGACTATTTGTTAGATCATTAATACTATTCCAACCCATATGTGGTAAGGGTAGTTGATTGTTGGAGAGTTCTTCATCTTTATTCACATCAAACTTTTTTACATTAGCGTCAATCCATCCAAGACCTTCTTCGATTCCTTCTTCACTTCCCTTAGCCATGATTTGCATCCCGACGCAAATGCCTAATACAGGAATACGTGAATTTAGTACTAAGCTTTCAATTTTTTCTCGCATTCCTGAATTGTTAAGTCTAGTTATTGCCCAGTCAAAGCTACCTACACCTGGAAGAATTAATCTTGAGGCATTATTTAGATCTTTAGTGCACTCTGCTATTTTGACTTCAATAGAGTTTTTTTTATAAATATTGACTAATGCATTTATATTGCCTAATCCGTAATTAATGATTGTAAGCATTGTTTTTTAGTATGCTCCTCCTCTTTGGATGTTAAACAGTTTAATAAATATTTTTTCACCTATATCAAAAAGCCTTTTTTGATTTGAATAATCCCAATAAAACTTCAGTGGCATTTCTAAATAATTTAAAAGTTCATCAGTTTTTATATCCAACTTTTTAGCAATATATGAAAATTCATTATTAGCAACAGTCTCGTCTAATGCGGGTGATTTTAATTTTTCAATTGCATCTAATCTAGAAATTTGATTTGTAAGAATTAGACTTGATAATTGGTTCCTTCTCATGTCATAACCAAATCTTTTCGGTAGCCAATACCCTTCAAAAAATCGAGTGAATCGAGATTCAAAATGCTTTTGAGAATATGGTTTCCAACCATATATTGTTTTTAATTCATCTATAGCATCTTTTTGTATATAGTTTATATAGTTTAAAGGCTTGAACACCTCAATTCTTCTAAAGAATTTTATCCAAATTTTACTATAATAGATTGATGAAAACGGATAAGATTTAAGCTTGTAATTATTATATCTTTTAAGAATATCTTTAACTTGAGTCATGTCTGTAGGCCAATAGAGTATATTTAGAGGTGGATTAATGCATTCGGTAGAGATATTACCTCCATTAAGAATAGTTTTTATATTATGTTTTTCTGCAAATCTATATAATATTCCTATAAAAGCCATATCTTGTGGAACATCCAGATGGGGAACACCTGATTTAAACATTGCGAGTTGAAAATTCTTGATTTCCTCCCAGTTAATAACCTCTGTAAATAAATCTAGATTTAGTTTGTCTACGAGCTTATTGATATTATGTACAGCAATTTCAGAGTTCCATCCTGCATCAACATGGAAAACTAAAGGTTTTAGATTATATTCGACAACAATTTTATGAAGCATGTATGAACTGTCTAAACCTCCACTAAGTCCGAGAATACAATCAAATTCTTGATCCTTTGATTTGGCCTTTATTTGCCTGATTTTATTCTCTAGCCTTTGTTGTGGAGAATCTTTTAATAGAGACCAATTTGGCTTTACATATTTATGAAAATGTAAGAAATGATTTGATCGACCCTTTTGATCAAATAATATTTTAGGGTCAGACGTATCCATGACAGTCTCTGTGCATATTTGGTAGTTCTTGGAAACATTCATATTTATTTATTAGTCTCTTGTATTTTAATTTAGAAGAAGATCAGGAATAAATTGTCCATAAATTAAATTATTTAATTGAAGCGATTTTTGATAGATATATGAAAGTTTCAGCAGCACATCTTTCCCATGAATACTTTGATGATAGCGCTCTAGATCGCTCTGAATAGAATTTTCTTAAAGGCTCATCAGTGATGATAGTCTTAACTGCTTTTGCAATTTGAGTTGGATCCTCTGGATTGAAATAAGAACCTCCCTCAGAGAGTATCTCAGGCATTGGACCTCTATTAGAGCATGCTATGGGTATTCCTGTTGCCATAGCTTCTAATAATGTATTGGGCATATTTTCACAACTTGAGGCAAATACAAATATGTGAGCAGCTGCTATGTATATGGGTAATTTATTTTGGTTTTCATAAGGATATTGTTTGATAAATTCACCATGAGGATCTATTTTTTTTATTTTATTGTCTATTTTCTTTTGAAAAGCTCCTGACTCAGCGCCAACTAAAGTTAAATTTACATTAAAGCCTTCATTCTTTAAAATACTTATTGCTTGTATAACCTCAGTTTGATGTTTATAAGGTGCAGGGTTTGAGATATAAAGTATTTCTAAGGAGGAATTAAATGTTTTATTTATATTGAATTTTGTATTAGAAAATACTGATGAAATACCGTGAGGAATATATGCAATATTTTTGAGCTTTCCACATGAATTTTGAATTACTTTCGATGCGTATTTAGTAAGAAATATTACTCCAGTTGAGTTTCTTAGTGATAAATTTTGCACATATCTTAGGACTAAAAGTCTTAATGAGGATATTGACAATCCATATCTCTGTAATTCTCCTGGCTCATAAGAAAGCATGTCTCTACTCATGGTTACAGAAGTTTTATATCTGGCAATTGATCCAGCATCTACATTAAAAAGCAGTGAACATTCTATTTGGAGAAGTTTTCTTGGTAATATGAAAAATTCCCAAAATAATTGATATATAATATTTTTATTTGATACATCAGGACAATATATATGTAGCCAAGATTTTTGGGGAAGAATATTCTTCATTGATCTATGAGTCCATAAATGGACTTCATCGAAACCATATACTTCAGGATCAATATTTGAAATTATGCCTGTTAGATGAGAAAAGGCACCACCGGATTTTGCTCTCACAGCATTAATAGCTAGCCTCATAGATAATTAAATAATTGTATTACTTGCTTTTTGTGCTCTTAGAATTAAATGTCCTTTCCTAAAGATATGAACTTTTTCTAGATTAGAATATTGAATAAATTTTTTAATTGATTTTATTGTCTGAGGATTATCATATTTAGCAGATAACCAATCAAATGTATCTAGTAGCGCTAATTCAGTGGCCTCCTCATTTGTTAATGAATGCATTTTTCTATAATCGGCAACCGGAATTAATCTTGTTAAGTAAATACCTATTAATGGAATAGTTCTTAGAATTAAATTTATTTTTAAAATTACAGGAACAATTCTTTCAAGTATTTTAAAAAGAACTTCATGAGGTATTGGAACAGTTAAATATCTGAGTATATATTTAGGATGAATCATAGATGCGTATCTTTTCTCGTAAAAGTCAACACAGATACTGCCTTGATGTTTGAGGAATGGTAATAAAGAATTAAATGCTTTTCCTACGTTAGGAGTATGTTGTAGGACCCCTAAAGAGTATATAAAATCAAAACTTTCTGATTTAAAGGGTAGGGAGTAAATATCTGCTTGAATTGGATGAAAATTAGGAAATTTTCTTAGATTTTCTGAACAAGAATCAATTGCACTTGAATAATCAATTGCTACAACATTTGCACCTGCTTTTAATGCGATTTCAGCAAATCTACCTGACCCACTTCCTGCGTCTAGGATCCATTTGTCTTTAAGGTCTGATAAATCCCATCCTGTTGAGCCCCAAAATCTTTTAAAGGAAATAAGCTGATTTGAATAGCTATCTAACTGAATTCTGGCAAACTTATTCCATTGAAATCCAAAACTTCTTGCATAATTATCTGAACTAACAAATCGTGGAATGCAGTTATTTATATGGTATTTATTTTTAGTGTCTTTTGATATTAGAGAACCAATTAAAATTTCATCATTACTTGTATCGATATCTTTTTCGTCAACATAAAGAGTTAGATCTTCCTTTGAAACCGGGCAACTTAAGATTGATAGTAGAGATTTTTTCATAAATTAATTAAGAGTTAAATTCAATATTATGAGTTTTCCTCCATAATTCTAATTGTACTAAACCATATAATCTCTCTGGATTAAGACTGCCTTTGGATAAATTTTTAAAGAGTGAGTCAGTAATTGATTTATTAATAATTGAATCATGAGAGTAAAGAACATCAAAGAAAAAATCTCTAAAAGGCCCTTGACTTAGCCAATCTCTAAGTGGAATATTAAACCCATTTTTTTGTTGTTTGTGAATTCCTGATGGTAACAGACGAGATGCCATCTTTCTTAAAATTATTTTTGTTTGTTTTGAGCTGACTTTATATGAAGCGGGAATGCTTTTATATGCAAAATCTATAATTCTATAGTCTAAAAAAGGAGCTCTAGCCTCGATTGAATTAGCCATACTTGTCCGATCAATCTTTACTAGTATATCAGAGGCCAAATAATTATAAAAATCTTGCCTAGTTAGTCTTTGAACAGTATTTTTAGGATTAATTAATGGCTTTGTTAAATATGAACTCTTGTCTATATTATGATTTAAATATTGACCAAACAAATTTATTCTATATTCTTGATTAAAATAGCACGGTATGTTTGGTAAAGAAGTATTGAAGTCTGTTGTCATATTTGATAAATACATTGATATACTTAAATCTGAAGGTAAAAATTTATTAGAGTATTTACCAAGTATAGATTTCATCCTAGATGGTAATAAATTAGATATCTCCTCCATTATTAGAAATTTATAATAGTGATCATACCCTCCAAAAAGCTCATCTCCACCATCGCCGCCAAGTACTACGGTTGAATGATTAGAAACTAATTTATATATTAAATAAGTAGGTATAATAGACGAATCTATTATTGGCTCATCAAAAATTTCTGATAAATAATAAAGATTCTCAATGCAACTAGGTTCTGCGTTTAATTCAATATGATTAGTTCCAAAATAATTTGCAATAGTTCTTGCCTTGTAAGATTCATCAAATTTTGAATAACCAGAAAAACTTATATTGTATGTATTTATTTTTTCAAAATTTCTTGAAGCCATTGCTGTAATTAAGGATGAATCAATCCCACCACTAAGTAATATTCCTGAAGGTACATCTGATATAAGTTGCTTCTTTACCGAATCTTCGAGAAGTTCTTCTAAGAAACCAATTAAATCCTCCTTAGATAAATCAGATGAGTATTGTTCTTGTGGTAGGTCCCAATATCTTTTGATATTAAAATCACCTTTATTTAAGTCAAAGATCAGATTATGACCTGGTAAAAGCTTCCTATAGCCTTTAACCAATGATCTCTCTCCTGCAGAAAACCCATGAATTAAATAACTATTAAGACCAGTGATATCTATTTGCCTAGGTAAAGCTTTGTTTTTGAATAAAGCTTTTAATTCTGAAGCGAAATAAAGTGATAAATGATCTTTATAAAAATATAAAGGTTTTTCTCCTGAACGATCTCTTGATAATAAAACAATGGCTTTTTTTTGATCATGTAAGGCAAAAGAAAAAGCACCATTAAGCTTGGAAAGACAATTTATTTCCCATTCAATATAAGACAATATTAATACTTCTGTATCTGAGTTAGATGTGAAACTATGCCCTCTATCTATTAATATTTTGCGAAGATCTTTGTGATTATATATTTCTCCATTAAATATCAATGATATCTGATGTCTTTTATTAATAAAGGGTTGATTGCCTCTCTCAGATAAATCTATAATAGAGAGCCTAGAGTGACCAAATCCTACGCAAAAATCCCTAGACCATAATTCACCGGTTGCATTTGGACCTCTATGAGACAGTGATTTAATTGCTGAGTGCAACCAATATCTATTTTCTATGGGTCTTCCTGAGCAAACTCCCACTATTCCGCACATAACTAATTAGTAAAATTAATTTTCATAAGGTCCAGGACAAATTAATTTCTCATATTTTTTCAATTCTAAATTAAGATCATATAGATTATATTTAAAATTTTTATTTGTAAATTTATATTCCGATAATAGTTTTAAAATGGCTTGGGACATCTCAAATGGATCACCAATTGGAACAAGTAATGAAGGCTTGTATTTTAAAAGGATTCTAGAAGTATCTCCAGGGCAATCGGTTGCTACAATTGGTTTCCTTAATAGGATCGACTCTATAATATTATTAGGACAACCCTCACTTAATGAAGAGCTCACTATTAAATTAGCCTTCGAAATCCAAGGATATGGATTTTTTATCAAACCTAATAAATAAACATCACCATTGATATCTAGTTTATTCACTAAACTTTCACATTTTAATCTTTCAGGTCCCTCTCCAAGTATTACTAAATTTGATGGTATTAATTTACAAACATAATAAAATGATTTGATAAGAGTAGACCTATCTTTGATTGTAGTTAAACTACCAACAGATAGTATCGTTGGTTTTTTACTGTTAAATTTATTAGGCAGAAATAACTCTTTCTTAGAGTTTATTTGAATATTATCGAAATCAACAAAGTTTCTTATAACATGTATTTTTTCACCAATAGAAACATAGTTACTTCTAATTTGATTTGCCGCATAATAATTATTCGAAATAACATAATCGACTTTCATAAATACTTTGGGAAGCATGGACTTTATAAATAATCTTTTGATTCTTATTCTATTTTCAAGATCAGCAAAAAGAATAGATCTCTGACACAAAATAACTTTACCTTTGAACCTTGAAAGAGTTTTAGCAAAGTAAACTAGAATATTAGGTACATCTAGGGCAGTAGTAATAGAATAAGGTTTATATAAAATTAGATAGGTTATTAGTCTATACAATATATATATTAAAGATTCACTAGCAAAATTAATTAATTTTATTTTAGAATTTAATTCAAATATATTTCCTGCTAAATTACCTACTAAAAAATGAATTTTGTATCCTTTCTCTGCTAATGAATTTGCTAATTGTACGAAGGATCTTTCTGTTCCACCGCCCTTAATTGATGGGAGAAATAGAGCTACAGGATCTGGATCCTTCACTATATCTTTTCGAATACTAATAAAGTTACATGTGCAAAATAGTGTCCAATAACTCTGTCTAAAATTAAATCAATTAATTGAGTTAATCTAGAGGAAGATGAGTTAAGGTATTTAATAAAGGTAGAAAGCTGCTTAATTTCATCCTCAATTCCATGTAATGTTCCCTTTGAACTTCTTTCTTTTAAAATAAAACCTTTGTTTGAAAAATTATTTATTACACTTAACGGATCTAGCGCAAATTGATAGAAATCTTTCATTTCTTGTAAATTTTGATTTAAATTATCATATTTGCAAGACAATGCTTTCGATTTTCTTAGTCCATTCATCGAGGGAAATGTTAAAAACAAAAAACCGCCCGATTTAATAACTCTTTTCATCTCTGAGGCAATTAATTCATAGCCATCAGGGAAATGTTCAATAACACCCAATGACCAATATCCATCAAATGACGCGTCGTCAAACGGGAGATTCATTACATCTCCAGTTACAACATTTAAGTGTCCCCAATGTTTGTTTATCCTTTTAATTACTTGAGGTGCAAAGTCCAAACCTACTGCATCAAATTTATTTCTATCGAGAGCATATGTTAGTGCTCCTAATCCACAGCCTCCCTCTAAAACTCTGCTATTTGTATCTAAATATTGTTTGGTTTTATTTATTAGTGATAAACATCTTGGCTTTGTATTGTAAAAATCATCGTTACAAGATGACCATAGTTTATCCCAGTTTTCTTTTGTGGCTTTTCTCTGGGCGTAAATTAATCTATTCTCTATTGGGTCGTAATATTTTTTATGCATAATCTAAATATAACTTTTAGATTATACCATTTTTCTCTGGCTGGTCAATTTGTGCTTTTGCTGGTATACATATTTAATTCAAAATATTTAAATATGTATTTTTTAAGAAGTTTTTTATGAATATTATATATATAAATCAATAATACTTTTTTAAGCTTTTCTTTTTTAATTATTATATTCTACGTTCTTCAATAGGGCTTGTAGATGAATTGTAAAATCTTTAAGTTGCTTATTTGTTGGTGATTTTTCCCAATTATTGTGTACTCCAGGAGCCAGTCTAGACAGATAAAGTGTTAGCCCATTAATAACTTCAGCTTTTGAGGAATTTGGCTCTAGCAAAATATTATTTATTTTCTGCTTTATAGAATTTAAATCTTTAATTCTATAAACATTTTTAAAATCTTCAACCATATTTCTTCCAAAAGTTATCACTTTTTTACCCAATAGAGCTCCTTCATAAGCAGCTGTGCCTTGTATTGCAAAGACTAATTCGGCCTTTTCTAAAAATAATCTGCTTGGTGAAAACGCAGCAGCAATATTAACACCAGCTATTTTTTCTATCTCTTTTATTTGCGAATATGACCAATTATAAGCATCTAATGGATGAAGTTTTACATATAAGATTGTTGAAGGTGGTAATGTTCTTGAGATAATTTTTATTATATTTATTTGTTCTGAAAGAAAGGGGGACCATACATCAATTGACATTTCTGGCTGCATGTGGATAGGATAAAAAAAGAATAATTGACCTTCTTTAGGCTTGGTTTCAAACTTGATGAATTTGTGGGAAATCTGATTGAATCTTTGTCTTAAGTAATGTCTAAAAGAGGAGTACAAGGATCGATGTAGATATGAACTTTGTTCGCCTTTTATATAGCGTTTATAAATATATATTAGGTTTTTTAAACGAATTGGTATGTTTTTAAGTACTGATATTGTATCTGATTCAATAACATTAATATCGGCACCTACCTTTTTTGAAATAAATTTATTATATGTTATTTTAGCTAGTTCTTTTTTTGTATCTAATTTAAAATCAACAAAAGATCGCGTATTTCTAGTGTCCAGAGTATTTGAAAAACCTGAATAACCTTTTGGTAAAGAAGAATAGACAACTGCATACCAAGGAATGTTTAATTCTTTTGAAATAAACATTGATAATGAGCTATGAAAACCTTCAAATCCACTAATAATTACTTTAGGTTTAATCTCTAAAAAAAGAGTTCTCATTCTTAAAGCGATAAATGATATAAACTTTAATGAATCACTATATTCATTTTTTGAAAGAAAACTATCTGCTAAAATACAATTATTAATTCCAAAATCACTTAATGAGTCTAGATAGTCAATATATTCGAAGTTTGCTGATGGTAAAGAAACAGGCAAATTATCGTTAATATATATAATTTCATCCTTATTTTCCATGCTAATATTCCTCTCATTCATACTCCTAGTGAATGAAGGATGAATTAAATGCATTATTTTTAATCCGGAAATTTCTTTTATTGGTATCCATAGAGTATTAATTAATTTATTACCATAGCCAAGTGTCAAAATATCCGGATTTCTTTTCATTTTTACTGAATAATTAAGATTTATTTATGAGTTTTATTTTTTCTAATCTTGATTTGTTATCGAGTGTTGCGCAGTTAGATAATCATCGTGCTTTCCAATATCAATCCATTTCTCATGTAATGGAAATACGTTTAACTTTGCTCCATTTGATTTCGCCTTGATGAATAAATCTGTCATATTAAAGTGTTTATTTTCTTTTATAAGTTTAATAATAGCAGGAGACAAAACATATATTCCCGCATTTACCTGATTCTGAAAAACAGGTTTCTCTTGAATTTCAATAAAATCAGCTCCATTAGTTTTAACAACACCATATGGACAATGCATCTCATGAAGTCTCACTGCCATTAACCCATCTAACTTTTCCTTATAAAAACAAGCCAGCAAATCCGAGAATGCTACGTCTGTAATTACATCACCATTTGTAACTACAATAGGATTCTTTAAATTAGAGTTTATTAATGCTGATATGGCTCCTGCCGTGCCAAGTGGTTTTTCTTCTTCTAAATAATCGATTTCAACTCCAAATTTAGATCCATCTTGAAAGTAATCTTTGATTTTATTGGATAAATAATTTACCGAAATCATTATATTTTTAAATCCATCATCCTTTGCTTTTATTACAATATGCTCAAGAAGAGGTTTCCCGTGTAATGGCAGCATTGGTTTAGGTATATCTTTTGTCAGAGGCATAAGTCGTTTCCCCTTTCCTCCTGCCATGATTACCAGCGTTTCTTCTCTTGATGGCTGAATGCATAATTGTTCGGCTACATGCAAACCAACAAGTTCATTAGATTGATTTACTATTGGAAGATGGAATATATGGTTTAAATTCATTAGGTTATGTGCTTTGGTCTCATCTATTTCAGGAGAAATAATCATTGGTGAATGATTCATTACCATTGAGATATCATCTTCTAGACAAACTCCTTTCAAAAGAGCCTTTCTTACATCGCTATCAGTTATTATCCCAATTAATTTACCTGCTTTTGAAATTACTAAGCAAACTTGATAACCACCATTATTTATAACCGCAAGAGCTGATCGAAAAACATTTTTCTCAAAAAGTACTAAGGTTTTCCAATCTTGAATACGTGTACGATGAATCATAGTCGCATAATTAAAAAAAAAATGTTGTTAACTAGCCTATTTTACTATTAATATTAGAAATTACATTAATTACTAATTCTATTAAAAAAAGTCCACTTTTCCCACTTTTTTCAGGATGAAATTGAAATCCAATCACTTTTTTTTCTAATGAACCAACAATTGTTGGAATAAACTTTTTTTCTTCAGGGTATGTTGCAATTATATCTTTTTTATTAGATGGCATGCACATATAAGAATGGACGTGATAAAAGCTTGATTTATCTACTTTTTCTAAGAAATTAAACTTTTCTTTACCAATTGAGGTTAATAAAAACTCTTCCCAACCAACGATTGTTCTTTGCAAATAAATTTGCTTTGGTTTATTAACATTAATTTTCTCTACACTTCCCTTAAGTAAGTCTAAGCCAGGACTTTCTCCTCCTTCCAATCCTGTAGAGAAAAGCATCTGCATGCCAAGACAAATTCCAATGACAAAGGGTCTTTCTTTTGGAGGTAGATCTTTTATTTTGTCAAATCCACCTTTGCGTATCCTTTCAGAAGCTGATGAGAAGTTTCCAACACCTGGAATAATTAATAATGAATCATGATTAATATTTGAGTATTCAGAGATAATGCAATAATCTTTTTTTAGATATTTTAAAGCTCTAATAACTGATAATATATTCCCTGCACCGTAATCAACTACATAAATCATAATTAATTATTTCTTAAGTTAATATTTGAGTTTAAAAGTTCTTTCTTTAAATTAGATGGATTTATAAAATTATAATGGAATGCTCTCGCTATTGCCACTGCTTGCGCACCATTGTTAAAGCACTTAGATGAATCTAAAGAATTAGAAATTCCTCCACTACAAATATAAGGAACATCTATATTTGAATGAAGTAAATCCAATAAATTGAGATCAAAACCTTTCATAGTTCCCTCACTATCTATAGAAGTAATTAAAATTTCACCTACACCTGATTCCTGTGCAATTTTTATCCAATCTAACAAGTTAAGATCAGACTTTTCTCTGCCGTTATGAGTCATTAGAGTGTAATTATTAGATATTAATTTAACTTGTAGAGAAAGGACTATCGCTTGTGAACCAAAAATTGAACTTAATTTTTCTAATAAATTATAATTTTGTACAGCAGCTGTGTTAAGACTTATTTTATCAGCTCCTGCATCAAAAAGGTGCTTTGCATCCTCAACCGAACTTATTCCTCCTCCGACAGTTATTGGAATAAATATAGATTCTGTGATTTCTGAAATAACTGGAGCAAGTGTATTTCTGCCATGTAAAGTAGATAATGAATCTAGCAGGATAATTTCATCTATGTTTTGTTCATAATACTTGATTGCAAACTTTCTTGGGTCTCCTACAACTCTTAATCCCTCAAGATGAATACCCTTAATTAATTTATCTCTTTTTATATCTAATCTAGCTATAATTCTCTTTTTCATTTATATCAATCTACCTCCCATATCGGGCTTTTGAGAAACCATTTTCCATCTGGTTTTTTACCCCATATGTGTGGAGATCTCCAACTATCAATAATCAAATTGAATTCTTCTTCACTAATATTGCAATAATCTAAAAATTCTTGATAATATAATTTAGGAAATTCTCCGTCATACATTTTTACAAGATACTTTCCTTCTTCTCTATCTATTTTTGAATCTCTAATTTCATGCGAAGCATCACTTGTTGTGCGACCAATTCCAAATTTAATGTATGCTAAATAGAAATGAAATCCATCAAACTTATCGTCTAAACTAGCGTATTTAGAGTATGTACCCTCTGATCTTTCTGAATTAGGTTTGAAGCCTGTTTTTTCAGTACAATAGTAATAATTCTCTTGCGGGTCCCAATACTGGTAGTAACCAAAGAAATGTATTTCTGTTTTATTGTTTTTTAATTCTTCATATGAAGGAGGAAAGAAAGGGAAAAGATCTGTTTTAGAAAGTCCATGATCATACCAATACTCTGGAGGTTTACCTGAGAAATAATGTAAATTATGATCGCTTATCTTTCTGGTTGGTTTAAAAGCATTTTTCATATCGCCGCCATATTCAACCTCACCATTCTCTCCATATACAATCAGAGGGATATTATATTTCACTGAGATTTGCAAAGGAAAGTTAGTTTGACCATAAATAAATGGTTGAAATGGATCCCCTAGATGTTTAAAAGATAGTTGAGTCAATTTCCTTGTAGCCATTGGGTTAGGAGTACCAAGTAAATGGCTAAATCCACTTTTTATAAAAGCATCTAGGTTTTGTCGTCCAATCTCTGTATATCTCAGAGGCGCCCATGTTACACATAGAGGATTCATCCCAAATTCTTCTCTCAACTTATGAGCAACGTAGCTACCGTCTTTTCCTCCGCTGCATGGAACAATTACATCGTGTGATCCATTTCCTCTTCTATGCAAATTGCAAAGATCTTTAAGTTCTTCATTACGAGATTCCCAATCAATTTTATTTCTCTTATAGTCTGCAAATTGACAGGCACTGCATATCCCTTCAGTATTGAAAATAATTCTTGGCCTTTGATTTGATATCGTACATTTTTTGCAATATTTTACTTGCCCGGGTAGGTTGTAAAGTGTTTGAACATTTTGTTTTGATATCATTTTAATCAGAGATTGAATTAATTAAAAAATGGCTCTATATCTATTCTTTTTAGTATAAAAATAGATGGAGTTTAACAAAAAATTTTATATATTTTATTTTAGAGCTTTTTACCTTTGGATACAATTTTTTTAAGATTAAGAAACATCCCTTTTATTTTATGGCTTCTACATACATAGAAATTTGTGGATATGTATTATCAAAATATCTTGTGTCTCTAAATAAATAGTTGCTGCTTTGTCCAAAAGCACAAGACGAAGCAGAAGAAAAACCAGTCTCAATAAGAATCTTCATAAGCTTTTTAGGGGACCACCAACTAAGATGATTTCCAGGATAATTTATATTAAATTCTAGAGAATCGGTAAATATATTTTGTAAATAAATTCGATCATTTGAATACTTTGCCAATAAATCCTTTATCTCGAAACCTGAGTATTTTTTGTTTGATGGAGTTGGACTATAAACTGATCTTGGACTAGCAAAATGAAGAAGCCAGTAATCATAAAGACTTATCTTTTCTTTTGGATCAGGTAAACAATTAAAAGGATTATCATTATAAAAATACCACCATTTTTTGTCTTTCCTTTTTAAAGCATTGAAATCTGTTTCAGCATTAGGACCTGTCGTAATTCTAATTATGCCTCCTTTTTTTAAAGAATTAAAAGATGATTTTATTAGCTCAATTACATTTTTATCGGGTAAATGCTCTATCACATGGGATGAATAAATCATAAGAGCAGAATCGGCCTTAATAGGTAATTGATTTGACTTAACTAAATCATGATAAATGCAGGGTGCTTGAATTTTTGCAAAAGCCTCTGATTGAGGTTTGAGATCTATATTTGTCCAGCAAGGGTGCTCCCAAGTCCCTGCTCCAATATTAAAACATTTTGACTTTGCATTAGATAAAGATCCAAAAGTATCTAAATAATCATTATTTGTTGTTTCTATGGAGAACTCTCTTGAATAAATCATTGTTTGTACAGAATATAGTGATTTGTATTTGATTAGAAACTCTTTTTTAGTTTATCAAGAAAGAAGCTATTTTCTTAGATTAATCACAATTGAAACCAAAGCCTTTTCTTGTGAATCGGTTTAGATATTATCTTAGTAGGTTCAACTTCTTCTTTAAGTTTTGCACTTTAAGTATAGGTTTAAATCTTCCCTTTTTTAATGACTCGGTAATATTTTTTCATATATAAAATAAACGAGTGTGAAAGTTATAATAGTGTTGAATAGATTTTTTCTGAATATTAAATTCAATCCAAATTTGAATGATTTTTTATCTTTTTTATGTTCTTTAAGTTAATCAATTAACTGAGGACTGCTTGGAAGGCTTAATATTCTTGGTGCTTCTTCTTCAGCAACATCTAGTGCCGCGCTAGGCATTGATTTATACATAGGTAATTTATTCAGTAACTCCCAGGCTGGACGAAGGAAAATGTTTTTTTGATGAGCTTTAGTTAAAACTTCTAATTTTTGTTGAATTGCGTTTTCTCTAACTTTTTCAATAAACTTTATTGAAATTAACCAATGATTTATTGATTCATTTAAAGGGTCTCCAATAAATTCTATTGAAGGGACTACGCTTAGTGCTTTTTGATATTTCTTACTCAAAAGTCTCTTTTCTTCAAGTTTTTTGTCCAGGAGTTCAATTTGCGAAACTCCTAAAGCAGCATTTAAATTTGGCATTCTATCGTTCCATCCAATGCTGTGATGACGCATTTCCCACGGATGGGCTTCCTTGGCAGTAGTGGAGAGATATTTTGCTTTTTCTGCAAAAAATTTGTTATCTGTAATTAATACACCACCACCACCAGTTGTTATGATTTTATTCCCATTAAAACTAAATATCCCAATATCTCCATACGTGCCACAATGCTTTTTTAATAGTTTACTTCCAAGAGCCTCTGCGGCATCCTCAACTATTGGTAAATTATATTTATGTGCAATCTTACTTATTTCTATAATTTCACATGGATTGCCAAATACATGAACTGGTAAAATAGCTGCTATTCTTCTACCAGTTTTTTTATTCCAAACCGATCCTGATTTATACTCTATAATTTTTTTTAAATATTTAGATAATGATTCGGGACAAATTCCAAGGCTTTTATTTTCAATATCTACAAAATTTGGATATGCTCCCAGGTGAGAAATAGCATTCGCTGAAGCTACAAATGTAAGAGGTGGAACAATAACTTCATCTCCAGGTTTTACACCAACTATAAAAAGAGCAAGCCTTAATCCAACAGTACCGTTTGTTACGGCAATAGCATACTTTGCACCTGTAAATCTTTTTATTTCTTCCTCAAATCTAACAACCCATTTTCCATTGGAACTTACCCAGCCGGATGCAATACAGTCTTCTAAATAAGAAGAGGCTTTTGATCCTTTAAAAGTTGGCTCATGTAATGCAAAATTTTTATTTCCTTTGTTATATCCAATGACATTTTCAATTTTTGAGATAAGATCTGATGCAATGAAATCTTTATTCATATCTGATATAAGTGAGGTTTATATCTACTAATATTGTTTTTATCCTTAAACCAATCTACAGTTTCTGAAATACCTTTTCTTAGTCCATCTATACCTGAGTATTTTGGTTCCCAATCTGTTAATTTTCTGATTAATGTATTGTCGCCTAATAAACGATTAACCTCAGATTTTTCTGGTCTTAACCTTAACTCATCTGAAGAAATTTCAATTTTGACTCCCATCACATCAGCAATTAATTCTGCTGTATCTCCAATTGATATATCAAAACCACTAGCTGAATTGATTACTTTGCCAACAGTATTTCTAGAAATACCCGTTTCTAAAAATGCTGAGCAGGTATCGAAGACATAATTGAAATCTCTTGATGGAGTAATAGCGCCTAGTTTGATCACTCTCTCTCCAGATGCTATTTGGGTGATAATTGTCGGAATAACTGCTCTGTTGCTTTGTCTGGGGCCATAGGTGTTGAAAGGGCGCAAAACGGTGACTGGTAGATCAAAACTTCTCCAATAACTAAGAGCTAATTGGTCTGCTGCTATTTTTGTGGCAGCATATGGGGATTGAGCTACTAGAGGATGGCCCTCTGATATGGGTAAGGTTTGCGCTGAGCCATATGTCTCAGAGGTAGATGTATGCACTAAATGATCTATCTCTAGTTCAAGTGAAGCTTGAAGTATATTCAAGGTTCCAGATATGTTTGTATCAACATAACTACTAGGAGCTGTATAACTATATGGAATTGCAATAAGTGCAGCTAAGTGAAAAACAATATCACAATCTTTCATTGCTTTTCTAACAGATAGTGGATCTCTTATATCTCCTAAAATAACTTCTAGATTTGAATATAGTTCTTTATTAATGCAATCTAACCAACCCCAACTTCCTTGTGAATTATATAAACAAAATGCTGTTACTTTAAAATTATTCCTTATAAGCATTTCTACTAGATGAGAACCAATGAAACCATCAGCACCAGTAACTAAAGCATGTTTCATTTAAATTCCCTCTCTAAGAGTTTCTCAGCAAAAAACCAATCTAAATGAGAATCTATATCAATAGATCTTTCAGGTGGCATAATGAATGCTTTCGTATCCTCTCCAATAAATTTTTTAGATGATTGCAACCATTTTGAGTTACAAAAATATAAAGCACCATTAGGAATATAAGTTGAATCAAGATTTTGACGATTATGAAATATATCTTTTTTCTTTAAAAATGAAGTTAAATTCATTGAATTTTTATTAAGTGTATAACACCATTCAGGATGTGACCATGAATAAGTTACTGAGACAGCTGATTTAGCTTTAGATTTTTGCCTTAGTTTGATTATACCCTCAATATCCTCAATATTTCTTAAAGGCGATGTAGGTTGAAGTAGCAAAATATCACTATATGAGGGGAATTCTGATATTGCATGCAAAGCTGTTAAGTATCCAGGTGAATCATCCTTTGCATAATCTTTAGGCCTGAGAAAAGGTACATCAGCTCCATAATGTTTTGATATATCAGATATTTCTTCATCATCTGTGCTTACGATTAATTTATCTATAAGCTTTACTTTTAGTGCAGTTAAAATACTATGAGCTATTAATGGCTTCCCTGCTATTTCTAATATGTTTTTTCTAGGTATTCCTTTTGAACCACCCCTTGCAGGGATAATAGCTAAGATTTTCATATTACTTTAAAAATATTCGATGTTAAATTCATACTTTTGTTCGCTTCTTTAAGTGATACTGAGCAAGAATTATTTCCTCTTAATTTGTTAATTAAATTATACGCTTGACGATATAATCCTGGTTTGAAGTTTTTGTCAAAGTTATCTTCTTCATACAAAAATTTTTCACGTGAACCTCCGTATTGAAATGAGATATGTTCTAAAGGTTCTAATTGAGCCCTCATCCCTTCAGTAGCAAGACTAACTGACCATGGAGATGAACAATTCCAGAATGACTGGAAAAGTCCAATATCACCAGAGGAGTAATTCAATTTTGCAATTACTACTGATGGATTATCTGGATCCCACTTCTCTAAAATTTCAGTACTATCATGATTGCCACGACAAAAAATTGAGAAATAGTCTATCAAGTGAATTGAATTTGCATACATCCAATTTTTTAAAACTAATTTATTAAATCCCATTTTCTTTGCGATATTCAAATCTTGCTGATCATTTACATTAACAATACGTCGATTAGGGTAATGTTCGAGAACATTCTTCAATCTTAATGTAGAGCTGTAAAAACGTCGATTAAGTGCCACGAAAACTTCTGATCCACTTTCAAACGCTTTTTGTTCAATTCTTAAGGCCTGTCTATGATTTATTCCTACTGGTTTTTCTACTAGCAATTTCCAATTGAATTGAAATGCAAGGTTACAAATTTTTTCTGTAGATTCTACCGAAACTGAAATTACGACTAAATCTGCATTGGTACTTTCATAAAGTTCCTGAACTGAGGAACAAACTTTTAATTGCGGAAACTTAAGTGCTATTTTTTGTGCTTTTGCCCTTGTTCTGCTATAAATTCCAACAAGATTGACATCATTTATGCAACTAAAAACTTTAATGTGTTCATTGCACATGTATCCAGCGCCTATAAACGCAACTTTTATATCTCTATTTAGATAATTAGAACTTTGACTAGGTGAATTCATATATAAATTAATTACTATATAAAGTTTATATTATGATACATCCAGTTAAAGTTATTAAACTCAAAATAGTTTTAATATGATCAAATTAAATCCTCCTTGGATTAATTGAATATCTAATGTTTTAATAATGAAATATTTGTTAAATTACTT
>PBFJ01000026.1 GCA_002718715.1 bacterium | reverse complement strand
TTGTAATTAAAAAACAAATAAAAAAGAATTCAATTTTTTTTAATGTTCTTTTCGCACCCGATGTGGGGATTGAACCCACGACCACAGGCTTAAAAGGCCTGCGCTCTACCAACTGAGCTAACCGGATATGGAGTTAGAAGGATTCGAACCAACAATCTTCTACAAGCTAAGCAGATGCTCTACCGATTTGAGCCATAACCCCTAATATATTTATCTTCTTTGTCCAAGAAGATAAAAATAATTATTTTTATTAGCACAAGTGCTATTCCACAAATTTTTTAATTCGTCAATCATTTCCATTGTTATAATTGTGATAATACTTTATCACACACACCCCCCCATTCCTCATCTTTTTATTTTTTTAACCTACACCTATCAGAAATCAAATATATACTCAAAGCTTAATGATTTCTTATTTATCTGGAAACAGAAAAACCAAAGCTACGTTTCCATTAAGTGAAAGTCATACTCATCATCCTTTCACATATTAATTAATGTTTTGTCTTTAAGTTAATTTTTTTTTGAAGTTTTTCTTTTGGATGTCTTTCTTGGTTTTTTTGACGACTTTCTTTTTTGAACACGTTTCTTTGTTACACGTTTAGCTTTTTTAGCTTTTTTAGCTTTTTTAGCTGTTTTAGTTGCAGTAGCAGGTTTTGATTTTTTGTATTGTTTTTTCGCAATCTTAAGAACATCTTTTAAAGGTTTTCCAGGATTTTCTTTGGAAACCTTTTTTACTAAATTCATCCATTCACTCATTATAATATTAATAACTTTATATATTATACAAAGAAAAAATTAATTTAATTTATCAAGAGATTCTTTATATAAAGTATTTATATCATTAACAACATCAAAAAATCTACTATACAATAAATCTACTAATCTAAAAAATACAAAATATAATAAATCAAGAAAACCAACGCCACCTTTTTTATCAGATGAATTATCATCTAAGTTCAAATTAATATCTGGTTCTGTTGTTGGCAATTCACTTAGTTCGATTGTTTCAACCTCAGGTTGTTCACTTTTTTCTTGTGCCGCGGCCATTTTATATATAATATTATGTAATTTCTTTTAAATCTTTATTCCAAATAATTTATAATTATTTGTAATATTAATTTATCATCTTTATTTGAATATCTTTTATTAATATATTTTTTAATATAATACATTTTTACCATAAGATTAAACATTCGTAAATTTGTCTCATATTCTTCAATTACATCTTTCAAATAATAACCTGGACTCCAATTATTTAATATTGTATAACAACACGGACAAGGTATATTAAATATATGAAGCATTTCATTCATATATTTACCATGACTAGTTATATATTTACAATAATCAGAATTATTTATATATATATCTGGCGAACCAAATGGATAATTACAAGTCAATGCTATTTTTAAGCACAAATTTTTTGTATATTTTTTTTCTATTATAATTAAATCATTATTATCTTTATGTATTGAATATGTGTTACCATTCTTTAATAATTTATCTATCTCAGTTCCAAATCTTTTATTTTGTACCATTTATAAAACATTCTAATTTATTTTTTAAATCATTAATAATATCATTTTGCGAATATTTTGGTAATATTATATTTATATTTAATTTTACTTCATCATTTTTTATAATATATAAAATAATTCTTTCAAAAATATGTTCAATCATATAATCTCTTAATTTAATGCTATCATTATTCATTAATAAATTACCATATAATTTATTTTTTATAAATAATATATAACTATCAAATAAATTATAATTTATTTTATAATATTCTTTAAACCAATTATAGTCAAAACTTATTTCATTATTCAATAAATTATAAAATTTATAGCTAAAAAATTTTCTAGTAATTCTTCTTGGTAATATATAAAAATTGCCATCAAAAAACAAATGCATATTTCTTTCGCATTCTATATTTATCTTAAAAAAATAATTCAAAAAATCCTTCATTAAAACAAAATTCTTTCCATAAGAAGGTAAATATTTTATTTTATTTTTTATATTATTTATATCTTTATTTGAGACATCGTAATATCCATGAAATATACTATATGGAAAAAAACATTCATTATTTTTATTTTTTATAATTTTGTTAATTTTATCCATATTATCAATTAAACTACTTTTATAAAATTCAAATAATGATTTTTTTGTTTTTGAATGCAAAAACATAATATATTTATATTTTATTTTTAATTTTTTTAATAATGAACATGCTAATATTTTTGGTCCAATATCTAATCCTTGATTTGGAATATGAAGTAAAATTAATTTATTACGTTTATATAATTCTTTTAAAAATAAAAATATATAATTATTTTCATTTTTATTTTTTCCAAGAATTGTTTTTAAAATACTTTTATTTTCTTTACAAAATGTAATTATTAAATTATGTTGAATTGTCTTTTTAAAAAAATCTTTATCAATAAAATCTTTTATTTTTAATAAATCATATATATGATAATGAATATATAAATTTTTAGTTTTAAAATTATTGATACCATCTTTTTTATTATATATATATAATTTTTTTACAGTTTTTTTGAATGAGTTTATTTTATTATTTAAATTTAATAAATCTTTACAGAATAATTCTGGATAATTTACCTTATTTTTTAATTTTTTATTTAATGGTATATATATATTTTTTATATAATATATATAAATTATTTTACAAAAAACTGATTTCTTTTTATCTTTATTTAATATTTTTTCTATTTTTCTTTTTTTTATAATTTTTTCAATTAATTTGTCTCGTATTAGAAATTTATTTTGATATAAATATTTTATATTTATTAAAGAATAAAGATTTTTGTATAGTATTTTTGTTTTTTCATACAAACTTTTAAATAAGATTACTATTTTATTATCTAATTTATTTTCAATACTTTTTATAATTATTTTACTATAATCTGTATTAATATTGTTATAATTATAAATAAATTTAAAATTATCTATATCTTCACTTATACTTAATAAAAAATATAAATAAGAAATCATTATAATAAAATATTATATTATATTTAACTATGAAATGTTTAAAATATATATGTTTTTGTACATATTTTAAAAAAACAAAACCTAATGATGTAAACGAATATTATTCATTAGAACAAAATATAAACACATATCGTGATAAAAATAAAGTTTGGGATCCATTTAAAACTAATGATAAAACAGATTTTTATATTAATGATGAATGTTTTTTTTGTCTCGAAAAAAAATACACTGGAGAATGTGTTAAAATTAATTGTTGTAACGACATAGTTCATAGTGAATGTTTCATACAATGGTGTCTTACAAATAATAAAATGTTATGTCCTTTATGTCATAAATCTACAGATTTTCATATTTGATAAGTTTATTTATAACACTTTCCCAATCTCCTTGTTTATCTTGTCGTATTAATTTTGTGGATGGATACCATTTTGTTGTATTATTTTGACCCCATCTCCATTCACATCCTGTTGTTAATAAAACATATGTATTTACATTTAAATTTGCAGATAAATGAACTAGAGATGTATCCGTTGATATAATTCCATCAACATTTTTTAATATTCCTATTGTATCTTCAAAACAATTTGTATTGCTATTAGTATCAATATCATCTCCGATATAATTAATTTCATAACTACTTAATATAATTCTTTCTTCAAATGTTATATCTTTAGTCAATACAATCCAATTTATATTTGTTAAGTTAAATAAAGGTATTGCATATTTTAATTCCATAGATCTGTTAGATTTTTCGTGTGGATTTTTTGTATTGCCTTTCCAATTCAAAATATATGTTTTATTTTCATTATTTTTAATTTCATTTATTATATTTTTATTTTTTTCAGTCATTTCAATACTTATATTTTTTAACATTGGTTCAAACCATAAATTATCATAATCAATATTCAAACATTTTATTAAGTAAAGTAAACTGCAATGATAATCAAAATTATCTAATAAATGACTAAAATTATATGGTATAATAAATAAATTTTCATAATCTTTAAAAATAATATTTAAAATCCATACTATTTGATCATTTACAAAAAAAATAATTGTATTATCTTTATAATCATTACATAATTTTGGTATAAATCTACATAACATAAATTTATCACCTAACCCACCACCATCATAAATTAATAGTTTTTTATTTTTATCACCTTTCTTAAAAAATGACATATTTTTGTATGTTACATTGGGACCATTTATAAAATTTATTCTATTAATATATTTGTATGCTTTTTTATAGTTTTTCATATGTAAACATTTTAATAAATATTGATTTTTACAAAAATCTTTTAATTCAGATATTATTTCTAATTCATCAATATTATCCATAATTTTATGAAGTTTATTATTATATTCATTTTCATAATTATAAATTGTTAAGATATTCTCATAAGAAAAAATTAAATCTACATAAAAATTATCATATATTTCATAATTTTTATATTTTTCAATTAAAGATTTTAATAAATTATATGATAACTTATATTCACCATTTGTATATGCATTTTTGCCATCATTTAAATCTTTTAAATCTTTATCACATATAATTTGTGTATCAGTTTTATATATTTTTTCCTCAATTAATGTAGAATCATATTTTAAATTTATTTTCTTTTTAATATTATACCTTTCATCATTATATTTATGAATATTCTCAGAAATAAGTATATAATTATCATCAAAAATTTTATTTTTACTTTTTTCACGTATTAAATCTTCCAATATCCATAATTTGTTATTTATTATATGAAGTTCATCAAACAATGTATCATTATTTGTTGATAATGGTGTTTCTTTTGTTATTGTTTCTAATTCATTCTTAATATTTTTTATTGTTTCATTTTTATTTGCTTTTGATAATTTTATTTTCAAAATTGTTATTTTATCTATTATTTCACCAAAACTACAGCTTATTTTACACAACATTATATATAATATTTATATATTCTTTATGTAATAATTATATGATTGTTTTATGAAATCCAATTTGATAAATAGTAAATGAAATTAATATTTTGATTAAAAAAATATTATACTTAGTCATTCTATTTTGAATATAATAACTTAACTGATTATTAAAAAAACAATCTAATGTATAATAAAATAAAAATGAATAAAAAATAGCTACTATGCCATTTTCAAATCTAAAATAATAATTATAAATATTAATTTTTTTAAAACAAGTAAACATAATTTAAATCGATTGATAAATTTAAATTATTTTTATATTAATTTATTTTTTCATGTATAGGTTTTTTCATTGTAAACATTGTCAATTTGGGAATTACCCACATACTAAATCCCATCATCATTGTATTCATCATATCGGTTGATGTACTAAAAACATAATACAATGCTTTACAATGTGGTGTTATTGTAATTAATGGAGTAAAAATATATTCAAAGAATGAATTAGAAACACATAATTTATTGTATAAATAAATAGAAAGATTATGTACAACTGTCCAGAATAAATATATTTTAACTGCATATTTAATCTCTGTTATTAACATTTCACTAAAATAAGATTTAAATATTACCGGTAACATTATTAGTTTTGTATTGTATAAATTATTTTTTAATCTTTATTTCAATTTTTTTATTACTTACCAAATCTCCTATTTCTTTTAGTTAAAAATTCACATACAACATTATTCATATCTTTAACAGTAATTTCTGGCCAATATTTTTTATAATAAAAAAATTCTGCATAATTTATATGAGCTGGAAAAAACCCACTTAAACGCAATTCACCACCTGATCTAAGAACAATATCTATATTTGTTTGTTCTCTATTATAATTTTCATTTTGTTTCGTACCATAATTTAATAAATCTGTTTCAAAATCATAAGCAATTGCTAAATATAAATTATATTTATTTGATTCTTTATTATTACTCTTAATTTTAATTAAACCATCATAAATATTTTCAGGTAAAATATTTAATTCTCCAATTGGAATAATATTCAAATTATTAAATAATTCATTTAAAAATCTTTTTGTTTTATTTATTTTATCTTGTGAATCATTTTTATAAACACTGTCTATAATTTCACAATAATTTTCATAAAAATAAAATAATTTTTCTAAAAATATATATATATATTTAGATGTATTATCCTCTCGTCTAATATTTTCAATAGAACAAATATAAAATGATAAACTTGTTAATTTTTCTAAATATTCATATTTATTCAATGATATTTCTCTTAATTGATCAACTAAAATGTTAAACCAAACTTCTTCTAAATTTTCTAATTTATAATTAATATTATTTTGTTTAAACCATCTTCTATTTCCATCAGGAATAATTCCAATATGAACCATCGTAGAATTATTTAAAATACTTTATATTATAGTTTTTGAATTGTTTTTCCATTAATTCATCTATTTTAAGATCATTATATCCCTTCTCTTTTTTTTTTATAATAACATTTTTACTATCTTTTTTATGTTCTTGATCGAGTTGTTTTTTAATTTTAAACATAATTATATATATATAGTTTGCATTTTAAATTAAAAATACAACAAAGAACTTAAAATTATATATTGAAATATTTATATAATGAAAATTTTAGTTGTTGGTTGTGGTGGTCGTGAGAATATACTTATTCAAAAATTAAAAACTAATAATACAATTTGTTGTATTGGTCCATGGATTAATCCAGATATTCACAAACTTTGTAAATATTATCTTGTTACACAAATTAATGAATACAATGTATTAAATTATTGTAGAGTACATAGTGATATTGATTATGTTGTTATTGGTTCTGAAACATTGCTAGAGACAAATTTTGTAAATAGTTGCAAACAATTAAATATTAAGTGTATTGGACCATTCAGATCTTTGGCACAATTAGAAACATCTAAATATTATACAAGATTACTTTTAAAAGAATCAAATTATGATTGTTATAATCCAAAATTTAATATGATTTCAGGTGAAAATGATATTATAAATATTATTGATAAATATGATAAATTTGTAATTAAATTAAATGGATTAGCTGGTGGTAAAGGAGTATTTGTTCAAGATGATCATTTTAAAACTAGAGAAGAAGGTATTAAAATAATAAAACAAAAAATTAAAGAAGAAAGTATTTTAATTGAAGAAAAATTAGAAGGACAAGAATTTAGTTTATTTACATTAACAGATGGTTATAGCTCATTTCATTTTCCACCAGTTCAAGATTATAAAAGAGCATACGATAATGATAATGGACCTAACACTGGTGGTATGGGAAGTATAATGACTGATTTTGATTTTTTAAACGAAGAAGATATTGTAAAATGTGAAGAAATCAATAATAATATTATTAGAATTATTCAACAAAAATATAATGAACCTTATATAGGTATATTATATGGAAGTTTTATGATGACTAATAGTAAACAAATTAAATTAATAGAATATAATTGTAGATTTGGTGATAGTGAAGTATTTAATCTTTTAAATTCTCTAGAAACAGATTTATCTATTATATTTAAACATATGGCAGAACAACGCTTAAATGAACTAAGAATTGAAATAAAAATACATAATAGTATTGTAAAATATTTAGTTCCACCTGGTTACCCTAATTGTTCAGAAAAAATTAAAATTAATTATAAACCACATAATAATGTTTATGCTGCAAGTATACAAAATAATATATTGCTAGGATCTCGAGCAATTGCTGTTTATGGTGAGGGAGATACACTTGATGAAGCATATAATAATTGTGAAGAACTTATAAAAAAAATAAATTATGATAATTTATATTGGCGTAAAGATATTGGAATGAGAAAAGATGCATATAAAATGGCAGGTGTTGATATTGATAAAGGTAATAAATTTGTCTCATTAATTAAAGATAGTGTTAAGTCAACATATAATGAAAATGTATTAGGAAATTATGGAAGTTTTGGTGGTCAATTTAAATTAAATAATAATGTTCTTGTTGCATCTACCGATGGTGTTGGAACTAAAAGTATTTTAATAAAAAAATATAAAAATAATTATTATAATTGTGGAATTGATATAGTAAATCATAGTATTAATGATATATTAGTTCAAGGAGCTAAACCGTTGTTTTTCCTTGATTATATTGCTAGCGATAAATTAGATTTAAACGATTCAACTAGTTTTGTGGAAGGTTGTTGTGTTGCTTGTAAAAAAGCAAATTGTGTTTTATTGGGAGGTGAAACTGCCGAAATGCCAACAGTATATAATAAAGGACATATGGATATGGTTGGAACTATTGTTGGCGAAAAAGTAATGAACATTGAAACAGTTCAAGAAAATGATATTGCTATTGGATTTTCTTCATCTGGTCCACAAACAAATGGTTATACATTAATCAGAAAAATTATGGAAAAAAATAGGCCATCCAAAATAATTTTAAATCAATTATTATCAAGTCATCAATCTGTTTTGGATCAAATTAATTTAATTCATTCACAATTTACAATCACTGGTATGTGTCATATTACTGGTGGTGGACTTACAGAAAATATTAAACGAACATTACCTTATGATTTAAATATACCATTTGATAATATTGATTATCCTCTTTGGTGTAAATGGCTAAAAGAAAATGGTAATTTAAGTGATGATGAAATGAAAAAAGTATTTAATTGTGGAATTGGATTTATTGTATTTGTTAGACCTAATGAAACCCTAACTGAGTTTTTAATCAAAAATAATTTAATGAATCACAAACCCTTAAGAATTGGTATTCTTGGTTCTACACGAGGATCAAATATTAATGCAATATATGATGCAATTTATAATAATGATACCTCTTTTCTATATAATAAAGCTGAGATAGTATGCACATTAAGTAATAAATTAAATGGAGGTATATTACAAAGATGTCAGGATCTTGGAATTCACAATGAATATGTACCATCTAAAGATTACAATAAAAATGATTATGATGAAAAATTAATACAAATATTTGAAAATTTTAATGTAGATATTATTTTATGTATTGGATATATGCGTATTTTAACACCTATTTTTACCAATAAATGGAAACATAAATGTTTTAATGTACATCCTAGTTTACTTCCTCTATTTTCTGGAAAAATGAATTTGGATGTTCATAAATCAGTTTTGGAAGCTGGACATGATAAAACTGGATGTACAATTCACGAAGTAACTGATGATGTTGATGGTGGACCAATTATACTTCAAAATATGTGTCCTGTTTATGATAATGATACACCTGAAATATTAAAAAAAAGAGTTCAAAAATTAGAACAAGAATCTTTAATCGAATTACTATATAATTATATTCATCTTAGTGGAAAAGTTATTTATTTGAATAAAGTAAATAAAAATATATAATTAATATCTATAAATGGATAATATTGTTGGAATTATTGGTGGTGGGCAATTGGGTAAAATGTTATTACAATATTGTTCTACTATTAATTTAAAAACTTTTATTTATGATCCTAACTCTAATTGTCCATGTAAAAATCTTTGTAATGAGTTTTTTAAAGGTGAATTTATGGATTATGAAAAAATCATTGAATTTGGGAGAAAATGTGATATTGTTACATATGAACTTGAACATATTAATATTAATGCTTTAAAACAACTTGAAAATGAAGGTATTCGTGTATATCCAAACTCAAAATCATTAGAAACAATACAAAATAAACATACACAAAAAATATTTTTTACTAATCATAATTTACCAACATCTGAATTCTTTTTTTGTGAAAATAAAAAAATTATTTTACAACTAATTAAATCTAATAATATTCAATTACCTTGTGTTTGGAAAAAAACAAGATTTGGTTATGATGGTTTTGGTGTTTCTATTATTCGATCTATTGATGATGTAAATTTATTACCTGAGTGCGAATGTATTCTAGAAAAATATATTGAAATACAAAAAGAATTGTCTGTTATTATAGCAAGAAATAGTAATGATGAATTTGTCTCATATCCACCAGTTGAAATGATTTTTAATAATAAATCAAATCAAGTTGAATATGTTTTACAACCTGCTGAAATTTCTATTCAAAAATATGATGAAGTTAATAATCTTGCATATAATCTTACAAAACATCTTAATTATATTGGGTTACTGGCGATTGAAATGTTTTTGACAAAAGAAGGTGAAATTTTAATTAATGAATTAGCACCAAGACCTCATAATAGCGGTCATCTTACTATAGAATCTTGTGTAACTTCACAATTTGAACAACATATTAGAAGTATACTTAATTTACCACTTGGTGAGACAAATTTTATTCAACCATCTATAATGATTAACTTAGTTGGTGAAGAAGGCTATAAAGGTACTCCAAAATTTATTGGAATTGATGATATATTTAAAACTAAAAATACACATTTACATATATATGGGAAACAAGAAACTAGACCTAATAGAAAAATGGGTCATATTACAATTATAGGAAGTAATAATTTATTAGATAAAGCAAAACAATTAAAAGAAAAAATAAAAATTATTTCATAGTTTTATTATTAATAAAAAATTGAAACCTTTAAAAGATATTAATATAAAACTAATAACGAAATATAATATATCAAAATGCAAGGTATTCACGAAAAAAAAATTTTAGGTAAATTAAAATATAATTTTGATGGTCTTATTATGGATAAAATTGTTAATCAATATTTATATCCAAAAAAACCATTTCTAGATGAATTAAAAGAAATATGCAAATATTTTAAACTAATCTTTCTTCTTGATTCTCAAAATTATTATACAATCAATAAAGGATATATTATTGAATCGCTGAATAAAAACATTAACAATTCGAATACTAAAAACTATTTCAAAAATTTCCAACATTATTATATGGATTATAAGGAATGTGTTGTTAATGTTAAAAAAACATTTAAATATAATGAATTTACAAGCATTAAATCTTTAAAAGATGATATAGGTGATAAATTATATTTGTTTACTTATAATATTGATGATACTAAGCATTTACACAATATTATATTTATAGATAGCTCAATAATGATAAATTCAACACGTTCATTAATAACTAAGATGTTTGATTATTATTATATTTATAAAAATCATTATTTATCACAACGTGATTATTTATATATTTTAAATGATTTAGAATTATCATTATTTTTAGATTTAAAAGAAAATAATATTGATGGAACTGATCTATCATATGAAGATAAATTAGAAATTTTTAGAAAATTATAAAAATATTACACTAATATATATGAGTAATTGTAAAACTTTTTTTGGTGGAAAGAAAAGGGGGAGGAAAGGAAAAAATCAAAAAGCTAAGACACAAAAAAGAAAATATAATAGAAAACAAAAACAAACTAAGAGACAAACTAAGAATCAAAATCCTAAGAAAATACAAAAAAGATCATATAGAAAAAAATCAAAAACTGTAAAAAGAAATAATAATTCTACTTTTAAACAATTCCATTATCAACAACAAGAAACATTTATGAATGTAGATGGTAAAAAAGATTATTACTATTATCATAAAAAAAATAACGAAAAACCAGTATATAAACACATACAATTAAAAAATGATTCCCCTATTGTTGAATCAAATACATTACCAAAATATATGCATAATATGAAAACTTCCACATTATAATTATAATATAAAAAATAATATAAAATTAATTCTTATAATAAATTTATTATGTTTCAATTAATATTAAATTTATTATATATACTAGTATTGTCTTCTGCTGGAATAACTATTAGTGCAATTATTGTATCTAATGTATATCCATCTCAAAATAAAATAGAAAATGAAATTGTTGAGGAAAAAATAAAATTTGTTGATAAATATAAAATTCTAATTATAAATAAAAAATTTTTTAATGATAATGAATCGGATAGTGATGAAGATAGTGAAGCTGAAAGTATTGATTTATGTGATAAACCAAGTGAAGAAAGTGAATATGAAGAATTTTTTAAAGATAAATATATATCAATAAAAAATGAAACATATGGTAATATACATATGTATTGGAATCCTTCTGAAAATAAATTTTTATACTACTCACGATCAAGAGAAATTCCATATGAAATTTTAGATGTTGTATGTAGAAAATTTGTATTATCTTATAATCTAGTTGATAAATATGTAATTAATTTCAAACACGATTCAATACCAAATGACGATGATGAAGAAGAAGATAATTGTGAAAAAGAAGAAGATGAAGAATTTGAAAAAATAGCAGAAGAAAAAGAGAAAGAAGAAGAAGAAAAAAAGAAAAAAAATGGTGGTATTTTTGCAATATTCAAAAAAACTGAAAAACATAAAGAAATTATTAAAAAAAATGAAAAAGAAATTAATCACTTCAAATATGCAGGTAACTTATATGACTTTGATAAACTAAATGAAACTGTTAATGAACCACCAAAAGAAATTAATTATTCAGAATTTAAATTTGATTCTAAGAAAAATGACTAATTATTTTTATTATAATTTATAAATCCTATACTTTTTTCTACTGAAAATGAACTTTGTAACATTATTTTTGAAATAACAAGAGCGTGTCTTTCTTGTTTATTTAATGAATTTAAAAATTCAAATACTTTTTCATCATTTTTACAAGAAAATAATTTATATTCATTTAATAAATTTTGGTAAAAATTTTCAATTTCTACCTCATCTTTTAAATCAATTTCATTCATATTTTAATATTTAATAAGAATAATTATAAAAAAAATATATTCAATTTTTTAAATAATAATAAATGAATATATTTTCTCTTAATGAAGATTTATATGGAATTATTATACAATTTTTAGATATTTATAGTTTTCAAAATATTACAACTATGTTTTTACTACAAAAAAATGATCAATATTTGTCTCGTTACTTTAAAAATTATTTCTTAAAAATAAAAGAACAAATAATAAAAAATAGTTTTCATTCATCCATCTTAGAATTATTTAAAGATCATTATTTAAATTATCCAATTAATAATTCAAAACAAAATTATGAGACAAATATTAAATACACAAATTTTTATTTTGATATTGAAAATAATTCCAAAAATTATAATATTTTCACCCCAAATCCAAAAATATCTTATTTACGTCTTAATATTTTATTCAATAAATCATATATTAATAGTAATAAAATAGAAATTTATACATATAAATATGATAATGATAGAAAAGATACACGTTATATTGAAACTTTAAATGGAGAAATTTATGATGTTGATAATAAAGGTTTTTTAATATTTAATAACATAAAATTAGGTCCTTTTGCTAATTTAAAGTACTTAAAAAATATTGATTTTGAATTTGATAAATTAAAACCTGTGTATAAATATAAATTATTTTTGTTAAGTCCTTTGGAAAATCATTTTTCATTAATGTAAAAAAAATTGAAAAGTATTTTTTATTTATAACCATATAGATATACAATATACAATGGCTGATACTGAGAAAAAAACGTATAGACATAAATTTAGTCCTGAAATTAATACAATTATTCAAGATTTTTCACAAGTACATTTATATGATTCAAAATCTATTTTAAAAGAGCAATATGATGGTTTTTGGGAATCTAATATTGATTCTTTTATGAGAGAAAAAAATAGACTTGAAATGAATGGTTTTCAAAATGATTTGAAAAATGCTATATTTAGAAGTATTAAATATTATCATATTAAAAAACTTAAAAAATCAAGTGAAAATACAGAACAACAAACAGAACAAAAACGAAATCAAGAAACACGCGATTACATTAAATTAAACAAATTTATTATACAATGGATTGATACATTTATTATTAATAGTATGAAAGAAAAAAATTTTAAACCTTCAAAAAATTATGAATCTATTCTACAAAATCAAGAATTTATGAATCTTCTTCAAGATGAAAAACCAAAAATTATTAACAAATATAAAAAATTTATAACACAAAATAATGAGGATAAAACAGATAATGAAATTGAAGATTGGTGGGTTTTTAAAATTAAAAAAACACATAAAAATAGATATTTTAGTATTATGAATAATAAAAAAAATACATAAGCTAAATAAAATATAAAATTACATTAATAACTAATATATATTTTTTTAATGGAAATTATAGGTAGTGGAACATATGGATGTGTTTATTTTCCTGGATTTAATTGTAAAGGAAAAAAACACAGGAAAAATAACAAAATGGTATCAAAAATTACCAATGATGAAATTGGAGGCTTTTCTGAACACGAAATTGGTAAAATTATTAAGTCTAAATTAAATAATTATAAAGATTTTTTTCTCATTGTTTAAAAAAAATGCACCATATTTAAAGGAAGTATTGATAATTATGTTAAAAAAACTTGTGATTTAGTCAGTGACGAAAAAAAAAAATATAGTGTTTTATATTCTTCTTATGTTCAAGGTCACGATTTATTAGAGTATTATACACTAGATTTAACTAAACATAATAATATTATGCATTATTATTCTAATTTTTTTATTTATTCTGAAAATTTAATCCACGCTGTTATGTATCTTGATCAGATGAATATTGTACATTTTGATATTAGTTTAAAAAACATTCGCGTTAATGAAGATACCAATAAAGCTATTATTATTGATTTCGGTATGTCTATTATTATTGATAATTTAATAACTAATTCGGATATGAAAGGTAATGTTACTGGATTTAATCCATCCTTGTTAAAAATGTATTTTTCTATTAATCCTATAACTTCTCCCAAATATTGTTTTGAAACTCAGCTTTTATGCTTTATTAATTTTAATTATGATGATTTTAATAAAACTTTTTCTGATTCTGATTTTAAATCAATAATACAAAAGTATTATACAAAGAATCAATTATTTTACTTATTCACTACAGAATTTAAAGATGCCTATATTACAGATATATACAAAATTTATTCACCTTATGTTGGAAAGCCTGTTAAAAATTTAATTTGTGCTTGTCTTACTACTTGGAGAACTTGGGATAGTTTTAATCTTCATTTTCATTTTATAACCTTATTATATAATATGGATAGTTTTAATCTTTTAACTTTACAAATGATTGAGTTAAGTATGAGACAAATTCATAGTAATCCTAATAAACGTTTATCTACACCAAAAGTAATTGAATCGTATTATAAAATACTTGATAATCAATCTATTGGTGACGCATTACAATATAAAACATTAATTCAAGAAATGAATTATAAAAAAGTTAAATATTCATTTGATTCTAGTTATAATGCTCTTCATTCTTACCAACCACAAAAAAAATAATTATCAAAGCATAATATTATTATAAAAAATATTATGTTTGCTTTTTTGTTCTCATACAAAAATTTTAATTCATAATAATCTATAATAAAATTATTTTTTACGAGAAAAAAACAATATACATTTAGTGTATAAAGATATTATTACTTTATATCTCTAAAAAAAATGTCCACTTTCACTTTTCAACTAGATTCCGATGCTACTAATACTTCAGTAGCATTTCAACAAGCTTTAGTATTACTAGGTACTTCTCCTGATGATTTGTCAACAACACAAATTGCTGAATGCCAATATAAAATTACCCCTGATGAATTGAATCAACTTCTTGATGGAAATGGAGCTGTAACAAGAGAACCATTTTTAAAATTAACATATGATGAAAATGAACACCCAGCAGAAGATACAGCTGGTGATGTAACTTACACAATGCACGCAACTCCTGTTGCAAGTGCTTTTGACTTAATCGCAAAATGGGATGTTCAATCTGAGGGTGCTGCTACAGCTGCTATGGGTTATGCTAACCAAAAGCCTACTTCAGCTGTTCCTGCTGCTGGTCAATCAGGTGCTAAAGTTGGTACTAGTGATTATACTACTGCTCACGGAGGTCAAGGGGTAGATGTAAATGGAACAGCAAGTGATACTGTAGGAACTCTTGCTTTTGATGAATCAGTTTTACCAAAACGTGTCTTTTCTGCCTTTGGTGCTGATATTGTTAACTTATTACAAAATGAATCTGATTTAAGTGACGATGTCGAATCTAGAATTGCTTTAGCTATTTCACAACTTAAAGCAAAATTCACTGATTCAGGTGCTAATAAAGCTTGTGTAGGATATAAATTATGGACCCAAGCAGTTGAAGCTTCCAAAGGTGATGCTGCTAAAACAGATAGAATTGAAAACATGATTGATGCTGCTGCGGCAACAGGTGTTAGTGGCGAACTTTCATTCCCATTCATTTGGGCTGATGGTGATCAAATTCAATTCGATATTAAATTCTCAAATGGTTCCGGATCGACATCGTCACCTGATTTCGATGGTGCTGCCGCTGGTGCTAATGCTAATACTGCTCTCGGACCTCACGCTGAAGCTGATTTACATTACAGAATGAAATTAATTGTTGGTTAAAAATATACAATTTAATTTTATAAATAATTAATAATTTAGTAATTATTTTAATTTATTAATATCTTAATATTACATTAATAAATTAAATATGTCAATGACTTTTAGCTTAGATACGGATATTAATCCAACTACAATTAATGTTCCGGTTCAATTGAATGTAAGTATTCCACCAGATTCAATTGATTCAGGAATAGTTGGGATTATATATCACGAATGTACTGTAGCACAAGCAAGCGGATTTTTTAAAATTCAACACGAACCATCAGAAGTTCCACCAACTGATGATGATGATTATATTAAATTTATATTTGATACAACAGTATTATCAACAATGATAGGAGATTTAAAAGAATGGCATACACAAGCTCGTGGTGCAACAGATAGTTCAAGTCTAGGTTATTATAATCAACAACCAGCTGGAGCAATTCCAAAACAAGATGATCCTGATATTTCAGGAGATGTTGATAATGAAGTATATTATGCAGATACAGATGCAGTAGAAACAGAATCAAAATACCCATTTAAATTCAAAGTTTTACCAATGCGGGTATATGCTGCATTTGGAGCAAACATAACTGATTTAATTACTATGGAATCTTATCACTATGGTATAATACAAACAAAAATAAATGAATTAAAAACAAATTTAATAGCTGCATTTACAGCAGCAAGTGGTAATGATTATACTGATAATAATGATTCAAATATAGGAAGAAAGTTATGGGGTCAAGCTCAATATTTAATGGCTATGGACTTAATAAGTGGTAGTAATACTTTAGCAACAAGAATTATAAATATGTTTCATTCTTCTTCTACAATATCAACATCAACAACAACAGATGATGATGGTCAAACCATAAATATTCAAACAACAGAATTTTTACTTGCTGCTGGCGATGAAATTCAATTTATAATAAAATTTACGGCAGGTGCTTCTTCAATACCAGACATGTCTTCATTAGGACATAATGAACCAAATGAATATAAATTTAAAGCAAGATTAAGGATTAAAGCATAAATTTATATTTAAATATTAATTAAATCAACAATTTCACTTGTACTGTATCCAGAATCAAGATATTCTTGAATAATTTGTAATTTATTAGATTCAAACGCTGCTCCTTGTGGGAATCCGTAAACTTCCATATATGTATTATATGGTTCTTTCAAAATCATTGGATGATGGAACGCGGACTCAACTTCAGTTACAATTTTATTTGCACCCATAAGGTCTGATAAATAATCTTTTAATTTATCTAAATCTTTTACTAAAGTTTCGTAATACAATAAAGAACTATTTGTTTCTCTAATGTTTAATAATGTTGTTATCTTAGAAACAGTTAAAATAAGGAAATCCAGTTGTCTATACACAATAAGGGCATGATTACTTATATTTTGAATGTATACATTATCTTCACTTTGAATAGATGAAGAATTTGATGATACTAATTCAGTAAATGAATCCTTAGCATTTTTAATAAGATTATTAATTTCTGTAATTCTAGTCAAAGGAAAAGCATTAATAAATTCAGTTTCATAATAAATAGTAACTGTATCATCGTTAACATCAATTGTAGATAAAATAACAAAAATTTCATTGATAAAATCAAGAGTTGTAAAAAAACTATTATATGTATTTAAAGCAAATTTTTTAATTACGGTTTTATCAACCTGTCCAGCACTATCGGATGATGAACCAAAATTACCAGAAACCCCAGAGTCAAAATCACTAAAAAAAAAACTCATAATTATAATTTATAAATAATCTAAATTATAACTTATAATTATTAAATAAAAAATAAACATTAAACTTATAAATTATAAAGAACTTCAAATTCAAGTAATAAAGAAATATCAGTATTATTCATATCAACTGTGCGTCCAAATTCATCTACAATCCTAAAATGAAGTTTATCAATACGTACAGGACCAAAATATTCTCTTTTTTTAGGAACAAAATCAGAAGGTGTGTAAAATCCTAATGTATTTCTATTCGTTGGAATAATAAGTCGCGCTAAAATATTAGAAGAAGGTATTTGTGTATTATTGCTGACAAGTGATTGATAACTATCATCTGTATTTTTCTTAAAGTCATCTACAAGAAGAAAAAAATATCTTGGACCTTTTGTATTAATTGAAGCTTCAGCAACAAAACCTTGTGGAAATACTGGATACGTTGGAATTGTTCTACTAGTTGTTCTCGAATTTGGGTGTTCAGTATCAGTAAAATCAGTAACAACTGAATTCCCAAAAAAAATCATAGTAGAATCAGGATAATTTTGTGCCATTTCAGGACGTTTTTTTTGTTCGTCTGATGGATGAATAGAATGATTTTTTATTGAATTTCTATGTATATCCGTAACAGGCTCGCCCTCCCCTGGCATCATATATGTTGGTAAATGAGTATAATCTATATAATCCTGATCATAATCACAAATCTTTGCATCAATCGGATTTCCACACGCATTTGTATCATGCGTAACTGTTGTTTCACGTCCATAATAATAAGCCTTTCTATAACCTAATAACCAACCAAAATTTTGAGAAATGTCTCTAGTTTCATTATTTGGCAATCTAAAATCAAGATCAAAATCGTAAGTTTGATGTGAACCGGATATTTGCGCAGCTACAAAAAAAAGTTTATTTGTAATAGAATCGCGAAATAACTTTATTTTATTTACAAGAGCTGGTATTTGATCAATGGAATGATTAATTTGAGCTATTAATTGATCATTAGAATAATTTCCTGGCATAATTTCAATAATATAAGGCACGTCTGAAGCACCATTTCGATCAATAATTGTAAAAACATTATTTTTTAAAGATGACGAAAATGTATAAAAAGTGTGTGGTAATTCAATAGAAGTTAAACTCATTGATACAACTTTATCATATATAGTTGGTAAATGTATTACAAAATTTGAACTTGACCATTTTGATTTTATATCATACTTACACGGATCTACACAAGGTCCTAATTTTTCACTATTTCTAAATAATGAATTAATATTTACCATTTTTTTCATAACTCTACGATTTAATCCATTTAAATCACCAGATACAATATTTGTATTATTTGTAAGATGATAATCTTGATTTTTATGTATGTTAACGTTTCTATTTGACATATTATATATTATATATATTTAAGATTTAAGTATTTATAATATATTAATTATAATTAATTGCATTATTTAAAATTAATATATTTTATATAATTAAACCTTATATGTTCTATTTTTATTATTATATTTTTTAAAAATGTTATCTAGAATTTGTATTTTATAATTAAATTTATTATTCTGTATATTTTTAGTTTGTTTTTCAATCACATTATGCAGTAAATAATTTAGTTTTTTTGATATCTTAACTGTTTGTGATTTCTTTGTTTGATGTTTCTTTTTACTCATTTAATAAATAAAGATAATAAAATTATTGAAATTAAAAAATTGAATTAAATTTTAATTTCAATATTATATTAATAATTGTTTCAAAATGGTTAAAAATAAAGTTGGTGGTAACAAAGCTAAAAAGTATGGAAGAAAACATATACTTGGTGATAATCAGCCTGTAAAAGTTAGATTTACAAAAGAAGAAGGTGAAATGTATGCGATTGTTGTAAAACATTTTGGGCAAGGAAGAATGGATGTTTTATGTGAAGATAATCAAATACGTTCTTGTATAATTCGTAAGAAATTTAGAGGTCGTCATCGTCATAATAATAAGGCGGTCGTTGGATTTTTTGTGATGGTTGGTATTAGAGATTGGGAAACTGCTAAAGAAAAAGAAACTTGTGATTTGTTAGAAACATATAATGATCAAGAAAAAGATAAATTAATTCAAAGACAACCCAATGTACCTTTTAATAATATGATTAAAAGGTGTAATGAACTTTGTGGAACGAATGAATCTTTAGTTACTGAAGATAATGATCTGATTCAATTTACAAATAATGAGAATGAAGACGATAATGAGGATGAAACAGAAAAAATAAATGGTATTAATTCACCTGCAGTTGATACTGGGATGGTGTTAGGAATTGATTTTGATGACATTTAAAATTTATAATTTATAAATTTATAATTATATCTTGAATTGTCTTTTAAAACATTTACTATTTTTGATAATTTCATATTTTTATAATTTGGAAATAAATATACTTCCAAATAGGTTTCTTTATTATATTTATAATCTTGTGAAATTTTATTGAAATCTTTGAATTTTTTAATGCAATTTTTTCTATCATCAGAAGCATATTTACTTTTTACATTTTTAAAATTATTATAATACTTTTTGAAAAATAATTGTGATTTATTATTAAAATCAATTCTAGACCAAGTATTATTACATAAATGTATTTCTGATGTATTTAAAATTATATTCAAGTTTGAAACGATTTGTCTATATTGTTTCAAATAATTATAATATTGTGGTGATAATTTTATGTTTTTTATATCAAATAATTTACTCATAATAAATGGAACCATCCATCCATAAGCTGACTTTTCCCTTGGTATCCATTTTCCACACCAACTAATTTTCTTAAAACTATCAAATGTATTACAATCTTCTTTTATTTGATCTGAATAAATTTCATAAATCATATTCATAATATAACTGTCTTTTTTTATATTTTTTTCATATACAAGATAAGTTGATAAATATTTCAAATCCTTCCAACAACCAATATTTTCTTCATTTTTTTTACGATCTAATACAGAAGTTAATAATAAAAATAAATTACGTTTATGAATTAATTTTTCAAATACTATATAATTATAAAATTGTATTTTAAATAAATCAAGAGATCCAATACCATAATATTTATCTCTAGAATATAATGTAAATATAATTAATCTATTTACTATTTTTATAATTTTTTTACTGTTTAAAATATTTTCTTCTTTGTAAATGTTTAATTTTTGTAATATTTTATAATGTAAATTTTGAATATCATTTAATTTTGTTGCTTTAATATATTTATTACTTACATATTTGTAATTGAAAATACTGTTCTTAAAATTATTTATAAGTACTTCATAATCTTTCATATTATTTGTTAGTTAAATAACAAATAATATTATTGATATATTTACATAAAGAATTACTGTTTAAATTCTTTATTAAAATGATTACTTGTTTATTCTTAATATTATGTCATAATTTTGATAATGCACAAGAACTTAAAAATATTTGGTTATCAAATACGTTTATAAATAATAAGAATAATGATAATTTTTTGTTTTCTTTTTATTTTATTGAATATAAAGATGATCTAATTGAAAAATATTATATTGATGAAGATAATCATACTATTTATATTAAAGGTATTGAATCAGTTATACCTGGATGTTTTTATAAAACTATTGAATCTATAAAAATTGTGAAAGATAAATATAATCCTGATTTTATAATACGAACAAATATCTCAACCATTTTTAATTTTAATAATTTATTTTTAATTCTTTCAAAATTAAATGAACGAGACAAAAATAAAACACCATATTTTTTGGGTGGACCATTACTTAATTTAGAAACCATAAATGATATAAAAATATTTATACAAAATTTATTTGAATTAAATATTATAAATAAAGATAAAATTAA
>PBFJ01000025.1 GCA_002718715.1 bacterium | reverse complement strand
TTTGATCCAAATATTATTCCTAATGATTCTCAGGTTGAAATTCAAAAAATTGAGGGTCAGAAATTAGCTGTGATTCGTTATTCTGGATTTATGGGTTCTAGAAAAATGAAAGAAAAATATGCTGAGTTGATTGAGGTTTTAGATTCAAATAATATCCTTTACAAGGAGGGAGCTGTTTATGCCGCTTACAATGGTCCGTATACCCTACCTTTTTTAAGAAGAAATGAAGTTTGGGTTCAAATCAAATAGTTTGTCAATTCAAAGTTGGTAAAAACAGGTGTTTTTCTTTGATTTAAGCTGTCTTTGTTTTTTATAAGTACTCAAGTATGCTATAATTGATAGAATAGCTATATTTATGTTCGAAAAACAACAAAACGTACAGAGAGATGATTTAAAAATGTTGGCTGCTTACCAAGCATATGCCAAGATACCTTCGTCTTGTGTGGTTGGTCTAGGAACTGGTACAACTGTAAAGTTTTTCATTGAAGCCTTAGGTGTTCGTTTTACAAAGGATTCAGATTTTCATATTAAAGTTTTTGTAACCTCTAAAGACAGTTATAAAAAGGCCAAAAAGTATAACTTGCCTGTGTTACCGCTTGAAAATTTACAGAAGGTTGATATTACGGCTGATGGTGCTGATTGGATTAATTTAAAGTCAGGAGATTGTTTAAAAGGAGCTGGAGGAGCTGCTTATTTAGAAAAACTAGTTGCAAGGAAAACTGATCATCAAATTATTGTTGTAGATGACTCTAAACTTTGTGATTCTTTTGTTGGTAAAAAGGTTGCTATTGAAGTTGAACCTGAAAAATTACAGGAAGTTTTAAATACTCCGGGTTTTAAATTTTTGGATAGAAATCAAATTTCTGATTCTAAAAATGCTGTTGTAGATGTTGTTGTAACAACAGATAACTTAAAACAAATGCATGAGGATCTTATGAAAATTCCTGGTGTAATAGAGACTGGTATTTTTGTTAACCTTGTGGATGAGGCGATTGTTGCGTATTCTAATCTTATAATTTCCTCTTTTAAATTTAACAAAGATATTAATGAGTGTACTTAAAGATATACATTTAGATCCTGAACAGTTTAGAGTTGTGGTATTTGGATCTGCAAGAATTAAACCTGAAGATGATTTGTATAAAGAAGTTTATAAAATTGGTTATAAGGTTGGTGAATTAGGATCTGACTTAGTTACAGGTGGAGGTCCGGGTTTAATGGATGCTGCAAATAAAGGCCATGTTGATGCTACTCCTGATCCTGATGATTCATCTAAATCAATTGGTATAAGAATACAACTTCCATTTGAAGAAGAGGATAGTGGGAACTTAGATGTTAAAGTTGATTTTAAGACTTTTGCCAAAAGATTAGATGCTTTTATGGAAATTTCAGATATGATTATTGTTACTCCTGGTGGAGTTGGAACTTTATTAGAGATGGCTTATACTTGGCAGTTGATTCAGGTTGGACATTTAAAGAAAATTCCAATTGTTCTTGTAGGGAAGCAATGGAATAGTTTTTATGAATGGGCATCAAAAAATATAATAGATTTGAATTTTGCCAATAAAGAAGATTTAGATATTTTAATTCCGGTTCCTGACTTTGATTCTGCCTTAACTTTAATAGAGTCATACCATGATAAATATAAAGATAGGTTAACAAATAGTTAAAAATTTTTGAAAGTTTGATTGTTGTCTGATATAGTCGTAAGCAATTAATAAGAAATATCTGTGAAATTAGTAATAGTCGAATCGCCATCAAAGGCAAAAACAATTAGTAAAATATTAGGAAAAGACTTTATTGTTGAGTCTTCAATTGGTCATATTAGAGACCTTCCAAAAAGTGCAGCTGAGATTCCAGCTAAATATAAAGATCAAAAATGGTCTAGACTTGGTATTAATGTAGAGAAGGATTTTGAGGCAATTTATGTAGTTCCAAGTGATAAGAAAAAACATGTTACAAAATTAAAAAAACTAGTTAAGGAATGTAATGAACTTTACCTAGCAACGGATGAGGATCGAGAAGGAGAGTCAATTTCATGGCATTTATTAGATGTTTTAAAACCAAAAGTTCCAGTAAAAAGACTTGCGTTTCATGAGATTACCAAAGATGCAATTTTAGAGTCATTAGAAAATCCAAGAGATATTGATTATAAGCTTGTAAATGCCCAAGAGTCTCGAAGAATTTTAGATAGACTTTTTGGTTATGAAGTTTCACCTGTTTTATGGAAAAAGGTTGCTCCTAAGCTTTCTGCTGGACGTGTACAGAGTGTAACTTGTAAATTAATTGTAGAGAGGGAAATAGAAAGAATAAATTTTAAAAAGGCTGTTTTTGGGTCGATTGTTTGTGATTTAGAAAGTAAAGATAAAGATAAATTTCAAGCTAACTTAAAAGCTTATAAAGGTAAACAACTAGCTGTTTCGAAAGATTTTGATCCATCAACTGGTAAGTTATTAAAAGATAGATTAATTGTAAATGGAGAAAATTTACCTGATATCCAAGCAGCTTTAAAAGATGAAACTCTTGTAATTGATAAAGTAGAATCTAAACCAGTGAAGATTTCTCCAAAGCCTCCGTTTACAACTTCAACATTACAAATGGATGCCAATAGAAAGTTTGGATTTTCTTCAAAACAAACAATGATGGTAGCTCAAAAGCTTTATGAAAATGGTTATATTACTTACATGAGAACAGATTCAGTTACTCTTTCAAAGGAGGCCATTTTTGGTGCTAGAAATTTAGTTGAACAAAAATTTGGAAAAGAATATTTATATAAATCTGTACGTAATTATTCTTCGAAAGTTAAAAATGCTCAAGAGGCCCATGAGGCTATTCGTCCGGCAGGAAAAGTTTTTAAGACTCCAGAAAGTGTTAAGTCAAAACTAACTGCTGAACAACTTAAGTTATATCAGTTGATTTTTAATAGAACTTTGGCCAGTCAAATGGCGAATGCTGAGTATTTACAGACTTCGGTTGGGATTAAGTCTGAAAATTTAGATCTAAGTGCAAGTGGAAGAGTTGAAACTTTTGCTGGTTTTACTAAACTTTATCAAGAAAGTTCAGATAAAAAGTCTGAAGAAAGTAAGATTTTACCTCCATTAAATGAAAATGATACGGTTAAGTTCTTAAAAGACAATTTTAAAGAGCATGAAACCAAACCAAAAGCTAGGTATAACGAAGCTTCGATTGTAAAGGCTTTAGAAGAAAAAGGAATTGGACGTCCCTCAACATATGCGTCAATTATTGAAACTATTATAAAGCGTGGATATGTGATTAAAGATAAAAGAGCATTGGTACCAACTTTTATAGTGTTTTCTGTTGTAAAACTTTTGGATAATCACTTTACTGAATTTTTAGATTATGAATTTACAGCTGGAATGGAAAATGACTTAGATAGTATTTCAAGAGGTGAAATTGAAAAATTAAATTATTTAAATTCATTTTATTTTGGTGATAAATCTCATGTTGGATTATTTAAATTATTAGATAAAGATATTTCTGCACTTGATGTAGCTGAAATTGATGTTTTTAAATTTGAAGATATTAAAGTAATGGTGGGAAGATATGGGGCATACTTAATGAAAGGTGAACAAAAAGCTAATCTTCCAATCGACTTAAAGCCTGATGAATTAAATTATGAAAAAGCATCTGAGTTAATTGAACATGGAGATAAAATGGATTCGATTGGTGTTGATCCTGAAACTCAAATGCCTGTATTTGTAAAAAATGGAAGATTTGGACCTTATGTTCAACTTGGGGATAAAGACCAAGCTGACAAGCCAAAAATGAAAGGATTACCTAATAATCTAGATATAGAAGATTGTGATTTAGATAAAGCTGTATTTTTACTTTCACTACCAAAATCAATTGGAGTATCTAAAACTACTAATGATGATGTTATTTTAGATCTTGGAAGATTTGGACCTTATATAAAATCTGGAGGTAAAAATGCATCAATTGCTAAATATGATATTTTTACTTTTAGTCTTGAAGATGCTGATGAAGCTTTGAAATCGGCAACAGGAGCTAAAGGACTGGTTCGAGAATTTGAAGGTTCTAAAATTCAAATTAAAAAAGGAAGATATGGTGTTTATTTAACTAATGGAAAAGTTAATGTTAAGTTTCCAAAAGATAAAGAAGTTGATAAAATAACTTTAAAAGAGTGTGAAGCTTTAATAAAAGATAAACAAAAATAGTGAAATTAATTACTAGATTTTTTTCTCCTAGTTCCAAGAATTATGCAACCATGCTTTTAGCAGTGGCAACCTTTTTGAGCTATTTAGCAGGTTTTTTTCGAGACTTGATTATTGCTTATACATTTGGTGCAACAGGTGCAACTGACGCATATTTTGCAGCTTTTTTAATACCGGATGTAATATTTGCATTTTCTGCTGGTGGTTTTTTATCGGGAATTTTTTTGAAGGTTTATTCAAAAGAAAAGTCTTTAAGTAAAGAATCTGCAGAAAAGCTAAGTGGATCTTTTCTATTTTGGATGCTTTCTTTTGTGATATTAATTTGTGGATTGGCTTATATTTTCATGCCTCAATTAGTTGCTTTTGTGTTTAATGAATCATCTTCTTTGATGCAAAATGATATAATTGAGTTTAGTAGAATTTTATTGTTTTCTCCTTTAATTTTTAGTATTTCTAATTTTTTTGGATCTATTTTAATGAATTCAAAGCATTATTTAAGTTATGCTTTAAGTCCATTTTTTTATAATCTTGGAATTATTGGAATGACTTTGTTTTTGGGTCCTGTGATTGGAATCAAAGCTGCTATTTTAGGTGTTGTGCTTGGTCTTTGTTTTCATTTTCTATTTAGATTCTGGGATTTTAATCATGCTAAAATAAAGTTATCTTTTAGCTTTTATCATACAAAGCTTTTTGAAATTATTAAATTATCTTTGCCTAAAATTTTTGGATTATTAAGTATGCAATTAACCTTGTTGTTTTTTGCAAAGATGGCACTTTCTTATCAAGAGGGAATTAATACAGCTTTTAATTTAGCTCGAAATATTCAGAGTTTTGCAGTGAGTTTGTTTGCAATTTCTTTTGCTACTGCTGTTTATCCTTTTATTTTAGATTTGGTACATGATAAAAAAGAATCTCAATTAAAAGTGGAAATTGAAGATTCTATGTTAAGAATTTTAACCTTTTGTTTAGCTGCAACAAGTGGAATGTATGTGCTTTTAAGACCCATGATTTCTGGTTTATTTGAATATGGTTCTTTTGGTTCAGTGGCAGCAGAAAATACGATTTTAATTTTAGTTTTTTTGTTGATTGCGATTCCTTTTGAAGGTTTGAATCATTTATACTCGAGAATTTATTATGCTTTTTCAAATACTATTTTGCCGGTAATTTTTAGTCAGTTTTTCTTGTTTACATCAACATTTGGAGTCTATTATTTTGCAGAAAGATTTGGAGTATATGCTTTTGGATTCTTTTTTGCGCTTGGAGTTATTATACAAAATATACTTTTGTTAAGCTTTTTAAAAAAGTATGTTGAAATACCTTTTGTTTCGATATTAAAAAAGCTTTCTAAGTTGATTTTTGCTTGTTTTATAATGGTTTTAGCTGTTTATCCTATTAATTTATTTGAAATAAATCCTTTGGTTAAATTGCTTTTAGGTTCTTTATTAGGAGCTTTAGTGTATTTTGTTTGTTTGCATTATTTAAAAATGATTCAGTATACTGGAATTAATTTTAAAAAGATCTATGTTAGAATTTTTGGTTAGAGTTTTTAGTGTTATGACCGCTGGAGTATTTATGATAGCTATGGTTTTTGGTGTTTTAAGTGAATTTTTAGGTATCTCCTTAGGTAATAAAAGTTTAAAAAATACTGATTTGCCTAAAGTTGAAAAAAAAGTTCAAGTTGAACAGACTTTAGCTTCTGATTTAACGGCCTCTTTGTATCAATTGGATTCTAAAATAGAGCTTAAAGCTAATGATCTATCAGTAGATGATAAAAAAGAAGTTACTGAAGTTGTTAAGTTAGAAATAAATTCAGTTGAAGATTTAAAATCTTTTATGCAAGAAAATAAGGTCCTAGTTTTATTGGATAATTCAAGTCTTAGTAGTTTTTTATATGAAGAAAAGAATCAAGTTTTAACAGAAGTTTTAAAGATACATAAAGACTATGTAGAAACTACAAAAGGAGGAATGATATTTAAAGGTGGTTCAATTTATACCCATTTAGATTTTATGGAGGCTTTTAAAGCTGCTGGAGGTAATTTTGAGTTACTTAGTCTTTAGATTCTAGGGTGTTTTTTAAAGTGTCGGTTTGACCTCCTAGTATTTGTACGTTGCAAATTTTTAAATCTCTTTCAAGCATAGTGATTGTTTGTCTTAATTTTGCTTGCCTTGGATCACCTTTGATTTCAAGTAAGAAATGATTTTGATTTGCAATTTCTTTATTTGGAATTGTATGAATTTGTGAAATTGCGACTTGATGTTCTTTAAAAGGGTATAAAAGGTTAATTAGACCATTTTCCAGGTTCTTTTTAGGTGTTAGCTTAATATGGGTTCTTGTATGAACTTGAGCGTTTTGGTTTTGACTTATAATAGCAAAATCAATAATTGGATTGCCTTGGTCTAAAATATATTTATCTACAGCTTTTAATTTGAGAAAGGAGGCAAGTTTTGGGTTGCAGACTAGTGCAGCATTAGGTTGATACATACAAGCCTCTACAGCTGATTTTAAATCGTGGGTTGTTTCATGATTAATTTGAGAATACTTTTGATTTAAACTTTCTTGGACTACTAAACTATAGTCTTGTGGAATGTAAATATCCTTGATTAAATTTGAGTGAGCGTAAAGGTTTAAGTCTGGTTTTGTTTGATAAATATCCCAAATTTTTAAATTGTTTTGATTGATATTTTCTATGAATTGGGTATTTAGACCGCTAATATTGTTGCCTATATTAATTATCGCTAGACTATTTTTGTTACGTGAAATCTTTTTTAGAAGATTTTGTATGTTATTTTCAGGTGTGATTTCTACATCTGGAAAAAGTTTTTCGGCTTGAATATAGCTTAAAGAATATTTTGGTCCGTAGGTAAATAATTTCATATAAATTTGTTTTTAATATATTAAATTATTTTAAGTCTCATTGAAATTCTAAATTTGAATTTTGGATATTCATTTTTAGTTTTTTTCATTCTAATTTAAAAAAAGCCTGTTTAGGCTTTTTCAAGAGTTTGAGTGATAAAATCTTTTAATATGCTTTCAGCTAGAGCAAGTTCTTCTGTGTCTACCCATTCATTTTCCCCGTGTGTGTTTCCTTTTTTTATTCCTGTAATAATACATGGAATTTGATAGTTTTGAAAAAATCTTCCGTCAGATCCACCGTGTTCAAATTTGAATTCAACATTTGATTCAAGAGTATTTTTGGCAATTTTTTGATATTCTTGAAGATAGGAATTTTCTTTTTCTATATGAAAATTTTTATCAAAGAGTAATGTTTCAAATGTGAAATCATTTGAGCTTTCTAAAAACTGTAATATTTTATTTATTTTTGATATCTCAGTAAATCTGATATCTATTGTGAATTCACAGCTGTCGGGAACTGAGTTAAATGATTTTCCAGCAATTATTTGGGATATGTTAATTGTAGATCGGTATTTTGTTGGGTCACTTTCTTCAAAAAATGTGTATAACTTGTTGATAACTTCAAAAGCTTTAAGAATTGCATTTTTGCCCTCGTGAGGTCTTGATCCGTGTGATGAAACTCCTTTAGCTGTAATTTTTAAAAATAAAATTCCCTTTTGGTCTGTAATTATTGTATCTAGTCCAGATCCAGAATCTGGCATGTATACGCAGTCAGTTCTAAATTCTTTCTCTGCTAATAAATACCTAATTCCGTTCATACCTCCTATTTCTTCGTCTCCCACTATCATAAGTGCAAGTGATGAATTTGGATTAATGTTGATTTGGTCAATAAATGTTTGAATTTCAATTGCGGTTCCACACTTCATGTCTCCTGAACCTCTTCCGTAGATTTTATCATCTTTAATTATAGGACTGTATTGTTCTATGTTGTCAGCTTTTACTACGTCTATATGACTGTATAGTGTTAGTTTTGGCCTTGAAATATTTTTTGGTTTTACAATTAAATTATGACAATCTTTGCAATCTAGTTCTAAAAACTCCAAATTAGAGTAATCTTTAATATTTTCTTTTAAGTAATCGATTACAAAATTAATTGCTCTTTTTACTTGTTTTGAATTGGAGGATTCACTTGGAATTTTAATTAATTCAACTAATAGGTCGTGTGTACTTAATCTTTTCATAGTTTAGAGATTAATTCTTGGGTCTGATTATATACTTCTTGAGCTTCTTCTTTGGATTGTCCAAGAGATATAATTGCTATTTTTTCGTAGACAGGAGCAGTTTGGTAGTTTATCACAAATGTACCAGAGTTTTTACTTTCAGTCCAAAGTAAATTGTTTTGATCAAGATAAGAGATTAGTGAATTAAAAGAAACGTGTGAAGGGCAATGCATATTGCAGTCTGATCTAAAGTAACTAAATCCAAATTTTTGAGCTAGGTAATTGTGATAACCTCCAGTAATTCTTTTGTTCATTTCTACTACAAAGTGTTCGCTTGTTCTTGTTAGTGGGTTTTTTCTTGAGATTAAATCTATACTTCCAGGTCCATAACAATGGTTTTCTTTTAATATTTCTTCTGTTTTTTGAATTGTATAATCAAGGTCTTGAAGTTCGTGATAAGTAAGAGGTCCCATTGCTCCTTTATGTATTGTTGGATTTAAATCACTCTCGTTTTTTTTAGCTAGAACTTGATAATTAGAGTTTACAACCTGAATTCCTGTTCTTGGACACATCCAAAATACAATTGCCGGTGATTGATCAAACATAATGGCTTCATCCATTCTAATACCATACTGCTCCATGTTTGAAATTGTATCTTGATTTGTTAAATAACTTTTAAAATTTTCTTGGGTATTTGGATTTTCATAGTGAAATTGTCTAATTCCTTGTCCGGATGCGCTTCTTGATAATTTGGAATAGAATGCTATAGCTCCTTTGTTTTCTAGTTCTTTATATAAATCCCATGCTTGTTCCGGAGTTTTATATGTGGATCCGTATGGTGTTTTTACTCCTTTAACTTTACACATTTCTAAAAACAAACCTTTGTTGTTTAGTTTCTCACTATTTGAGTTTCTTTCAAAACATGCAAGGTTTAAAAGATCTGCGATTAATTCACTTGATTCTGACATTATAAAAGGAATTATTGATTCGCAATTGTACTCTTCAATTTGTTGAAGATTGTTTAGTGCAGCTTGGGTTAAACTTTGATTGTCTAGTTCGATCCCAAGTGTTTCAATTTGATTTTCTACTCCACTTACAGTTGTTAAATAATCAAGATACTGACTAACGTATGCATTATCATCTTTATTGTGTATCCAAAGACCTGGTTTGCTTGCTACGATAGGTAAAAGTCTGTATCCGTATTTATCTATCCCCGTAATTTCTGAGTTTTGATTAGCTCCATTTAGTGTTTCTTCAGCTACATCTTGAATATAGAGTGGTTTTCCGTATTCTAAAAAACTTTGTGGAGTAAATTTTTCATATCCTGATTGAAATCTGGTATTTATAAATTTCATTTTAATGTGGTTAAAAAAAGCACTTTGTTTGAAAGTGCTTAGGTTTATAATTAGTTTTTATAAAAGACATTACACTTTCGGGGTGCTTAATTTAAGAATAGTAAGAATAATAATTTTTTTGTCTTTCATATTATGATTATACATCAGCTTTGTTTTGGGTCAATTATCTTAATGTTTTACATGCTTTCAAAACTTGATTTTTGTTGTATTTTTACATAGAATTCAGCTTGATATAATAAAAAAAATGTTAAAAGTTAAAGACTTAAGGGTCAGTGCTGAAGATAAAGATATTTTAAAAGGCATTAATTTAGAAATTAAGTCAGGAGAAGTTCATTGTATTATGGGTCCAAATGGTGCAGGAAAATCGACATTGGTTAATAGTTTAATGGGTCATCCATCCTATGAAGTTTTAAGTGGAGAAGTAAGTCTCAATGATTCTAATTTACTTGAATTAGAACCTTTTGAAAGATCACTTGAAGGAGTGTTTTTAGCTTTTCAGTATCCAAGAGAAATTGCCGGAGTAACTTTGTTTAATTTTTTATTAGCTGCTTATAATGAGCATATGTTTCACCAAGATCAGGATTATAGGAGAATGAAAGCTTTTAAATTTAGAAAATTTATTAAACCTTATCTTTTAGATCTAAAAGTACCGGAAGATTTTCTGGAAAGGTATTTAAATCATGGTTTTTCGGGTGGAGAAAAGAAAAAAATTGAAATTTTACAGTTAAAATTATTTAATCCAAAAATTGCTTTATTAGATGAAACGGATTCTGGATTAGATGTTGATGCTCTAAAAGTTGTTTCTCAAGGTATTAATGATTTCAAATCAAAAGAGAATGCTATTTTGATTGTGACTCACTATCAAAGAATTTTGGACCATGTGAAGCCTGATTTTGTACATGTAATGAAAGATGGAAAGATTGTAAAGTCTGGAGATTATAAATTTGCTCAGGAATTAGAGCAAAAAGGATTTGAATGGATAACCGAATAACTATGAATGAATTTGTTTTTCAAGATTTAGATCGTGATTCTTTTGATCATAAAAATGATGCTAGTTATCAGGCGGATTTTGATTATGGTATAACTGAGGATTTGGTGAGACAAATTTCTAAAGATAAAAATGAACCAGAGTGGATGCTTGATTTTAGATTGGATTCTTTAAAAAAATTTTTAGAAATGCCAATGCCAAAGTTTGGTCCGGATTTGAAAGCTTTAGACTTTTCAGAAATTGTTTACTATGCGAAGGCTTCCGATGTTAAAAATGCAAATGACTGGGACGAAGTGCCAAGTGATATTAAAAAAACTTTTGAAAGACTTGGAATTCCAGAGGCTGAACATAAATTTTTAGCTGGAGTTGGAGCTCAGTATGAGTCTGAGGTTGTTTATCATTCATTAAAAAAAGAGTGGGAAGATATGGGGGTGATTTTTGAAGACTGTGATGTTGCACTTCAAAAACATCCAGAGCTTTTTAAAAAATATTTTATGAAATGTGTTCCAAACAATGACCATAAATTTGCGGCTTTACATGGAGCTGTATGGAGTGGAGGAACGTTTTTGTATATTCCAAAAGGTGTGAAGTTGGATCAGCCATTACAAGCTTATTTTAGAATGAATGCACCTAGTCAGGGACAGTTTGAACATACTTTAATTATTGTTGAAGATGATTGTGAAGTTGGATATATTGAAGGGTGCTCAGCCCCTAAATATGGAAAAAATGCTTTGCATGCTGGATGTGTGGAGATTTTTGTTGGAAAGAATTCAAAGGTTCGATATTCGAGTGTAGAAAATTGGTCAAAGGATACTTATAACTTAAATACTAAAAGAGCTATTGTTGATAAAGATTCAGTGATGGAATGGGTTGGCGGAAATATGGGATCTGGAGTTACTATGTTGTATCCATGTTCTATTTTGAAAGGGCAAGGTGCACGAGCTGATCACTTGGGTATTGCTTTTGCAAATGCTGGTCAGTTTCAAGACACTGGAGCTAAAGTTATTTGTGCGGCTAAAGATACCAAGGTAAACATTGTGATGAAAAGCTTGTCGAAAGGTGGAGGAATTTCATCTTATAGAGGCCTTTTGCAAGTTAATCCAAATGCTGAAAATGTAACAGCAAGTGTGGAGTGTGATGCACTGATTTTGGATGAGATTTCAAGATCTGATACTTACCCAGATATGAAAATTTATAACGATAACGTAACAATTGCACATGAAGCAAAGACAGGAAAGTTAAATGCGGAGGATATTTTTTATTTGACTAGTCGTGGAATATCTGAAGAGGAAGCCAAAGCTATGATTATTAATGGTTTTTTGGAACCGATTATTAAAGAACTTCCTATGGAATATGCAGTTGAAATGAATCGTTTGATTGAACTTGAAATGGAAGGTTCGGTTGGTTAGTTAATTAAATTTTAGATGAGTAATTTACAAAAATTAGCGTTAGAAAAATTAAAAAACTTTGATAAAAAGTCACTTTTAAAATACGGATTAAATTTAGATTATGAAGTCAAAAATACGATGAATAATTTAGCTCTTTTAGAGGATTATATTGATGATTATCCAGAGTTTTTTGAAGACCCTTTTGTTTTAGATTTAATATCTAAAAATGCGGCTGTTATGAAATATAAAATTCCAGACAAGCATCGTTTAGATATAATGGAAAGTGAAGTTTTGAACACAATTGTGATTATTGAAGTAGAGGAAAATGCTACAGCTTCTTGCATGCTGGAGGGTTTTTCTACTCTACTTAATTATTGTGTTTTAATTATTTGTAAAGAAAATTCGAATTTTGAACTTGTTACTCCTTTTAAAACTGCTGATAAAATTAGTTGTTATCAGTATTATAAAGAAAATGCAAAAGGTAGAACTGTTGTTTTAAATTATGCTTGTAGCTCTTATTTTAATTATAAGACATTTCTAGTTGGAAAAAAATCCTCTCATGATTTTTTTGTATATGCTGAATGTGAATCTTATAAGAGTTTTTTGTATGTGACTAACCATTTTAAGGTTGCTGACTGTAAGGGTGAAATTTGGATAGATGGAATTTTAGATGATGCTGCGCATGCTAGAATTATTGGTGCGATAAATATTGATTTGCTAGCCACTAATACTGATTCTTATATGAAAAAAGATATTATTATGTTGGATGATAAATCAAAATTGGATTGTGTTCCAGCTCTTGAAATAAAAACCAATGATGTAAAAGCAGGGCATGGAGTGTCTGTAAGTAAGTTTGATAAGGAGAAAAAGTTTTATTTGCAATCTAGAGGTTTAAACGATATTCGACTTATTCGTCTTGTATGTGATGGACTTTTGTTTAAAAATATTGATAAGATAAATAGTGATCATTATCGAAAGTCTATGGCTAGTTATCATAATTATTAAGAAATTTAAATGTTAAAAAAAGATTTTCCAATTTTTGAAAAGCATCCTGATCTAATTTATTTGGATTCTGCGGCTACGACTTTAAAACCTCAGTCTGTAATTGATGCTGTTAATGATTATTATATTAATTACTCATCGAATTCACATCGAGGAATTTATGATTTAGCTGAAAAAACTACTGAAAAAGTTGAAGAGGTTAGAATAAAAATAGCTGATTTTTTAGGAGCTAAAACAGAAGAAATTGCTTTTACTCCTGGTGCGACTAGTGGTTTGAATATGCTTTACTATGGTTACTTGAAAAATGTTCCTAAAAATTCTAGAGTGGTGGTTTTGGAATCTGAACACAATTCAAACCTTTTACCTTTAATGAAATGGTGTAAGGAGTTTTCATTGAAATTAGAAATTGTAAACTTAGAAAATTCAGTTGAGGAAATTGAAGAAAATTTAGTTGCTTTTTTAGATAATCAAACTGTGCTTTTAGCCTTAAATTTTGATTCAAACGTAATGCCTTTGAATTTAAATTTTGAACGAATAATTCAAGTTGCTAGAGGTTTAAATATTAAAATTTTCTTAGATGCTTGTCAGACTCTTGCCCATAAGCAAATTGATGTTAAGAAATTAAATATTGATGCATTAGCTTTTTCTGCTCATAAAATATATGGTCCTACTGGAATTGGAGCTTTGTATATTAATGAAAATTTAATTTCGGATTTGGACCCTTTGTTGGTAGGTGGAGGAATCGTAGAAAATGTACAAAAATCAGAGGTAAAGTATTATACTGGAATAAAAAAATTTGAAGCGGGTACTTTAAATATGGCTGGAATTTTTGGTTTTGGTGCTTGTATTGACTATTTACTTAAAATTGGTTATAAATCAATTGAGAAACATGAAAAATCTTTGGCAAAAAAACTCATTTCAGAGTTTGATAAACTTGAATTTATTGAGACTTATCCAAAGTTTTTAAAAGAAAATTCTTTGTTTTCATTCAATGTAAAAGGTGTGCATCCACATGATGCTGCAATGATTTTAAATGAAGATAATATATGTGTGCGAGCTTCGCAGCATTGTACACACTTACTACATGAAAGATTAAAAATTAATGCTAGTTTAAGAGTTTCTTTTGGAGTTTATAGTACTAAAAATGATATTGATAGTTTGATTGACTCCCTAAAAAAAGTAAATAAATATTTTAATTCAATTGATGGTTAATCCTGCAATGCAAAACGTTTTAGATCATTTTAAAGACCCTGAGAACTATGGAGTCTTAGAAAATTATACGCATAGTTATGAATTGAAAAATTTAAGTTGTGGGGATACTGTTCATGTTTATCTTTTAGTTGAAGATAATATTATTAAAAAATTTTCATTTTCAGGTGAAGGGTGTGCGATTTCTCAGGCTAGTGCTTCAATGTTAAGTGAGGAAATAATAGGTTTAACATTAGATGCCTTTTTAAAAATAGATAGCGATTTTATTAAAAATTTGGTTAAAATGGATTTAGGACCCAGTCGCTTAAAATGTGCTACTATGTGTCTTGAGGCTACAAGAAAAGCAATCAATTAGTTTATGCATGAAATTATACCATATATAGATAAAGTAGAAGGTAATCAGCTGTCTTTAGCTGAAGCTGTAGAGAATTATTTTAATGATAAGGGTGTTTATTATAATGAATTTAAAAGAATCCAAATTGATCCTGCTTCTTTTGAAGTTATTGATCCTAATTTCCTAGAAGATCTTTTATTTAAAAGAAATCAAAATTATGATGAGACTGAAATTTTAGAGTTACATGATAATTTAATCGATATATCCTCTAAGATTACTGCTTCGGTGATGGAGGTTCTTAAAAGCATTGATACTCAATCTATTGGATTACCAATTGAAAAAAAAGTTTCTGAGGTAACTAGAGATAATTTTTTCCGTATTTTATTAATGTCTGAAGTTGCAGATAAGGATCATGTTATAGATTTCTTATATTTACTTAGGGATAATTTTGATAATTTTTTAATTTTACAGAGTTATATTAAATTAACATTTATTGCTAATTTTGAAAATAAATTTGAAATTCTTAAAAAAACAAGTCTTGAATTCAACCAAGATGTTTTTTACCTATTAAAACCATTCTTAATAAATTTTGAATCTACTTTTCCATTGCAAATAGCTATAGCTTTTTTAGAAGCAGTTGATGATGATAAGGTACTAAAAAAAATATATTCTTTTTTTATTGAAAATGAGTCAAAAAGTGAATTGTTTGGATATTTTTATAGAAACCTTATAGAGATTGATGTTAATAATTGGGAAAAATTATTTGATACTTTGAATTCTTTGCCTAAAGGTTTTGAATTTAGAGAGAATATTGATTGTGTTTTTAAATATTTTAAGGCTGATATTGACCTAATATATCTTGAATCTTTTCAGTCTCTTTTAATTAATAAAGGCCCATTTTATCCTTCTGCAATAATTGATTTGTATAAAAATCAAAATGAAGAGCTTGGTGAAATATTTAATGATATTGAGAAGTCTTCTATTTTTGTCTCAGTTTGTAAATTGCTATTTAGATCTTTGCAGTTTTAAATTTGTTTAGCAAAGTTTTTAAGACTCCAATTTGCTGTATATTGAATTGTTTGGCTTTCGTCTTTTAATAGTTTTTTTATTAGTGGAATTAGATCTTTTCTTTTTAAGTTTGTACTTACTATGATAGCGTTTCTCACTAAGTTTTCTCTTTTAGCTCTCATAAGAGGGGATCCTTTAAACTTTTCAAGATATTGATTGTCATCTTTGATTTGAAGAATTTCTGCTAGATTTTGTTTTTCTCCAGCAATAGCGTTTTGAAAGTCAGGTACATGAGTATTTTTAGATCTGAAATTATGAGGACAAACTTCTTGGCAAATATCGCATCCAAAAAGCCAACTTCCCATTTTTGGCATTAATTCTTCGCTAATTTTTCCTTTATGCTCAATTGTTAAATAAGATATGCATTTAGATCCATCCATTTTGTAGTCTTCGTGAAGAGCTCCGGTGGGGCAAGCAACCTGACATTTATTACAGCTTCCACATACCATTTTACTTCTATCAAAAGGTTTATCAGCTTTTAGTTCTTGGGTGGTGATAATCTCTCCAATCATCACCCATGATCCGTATTCTCTGGTTATAAGCAATGTGTTTTTACCAATATATCCAATGCCGGCGTGTTCTGCCTCTTGTCGCTCTAAAATTGGCCCTGAGTCGGCAAAATATCTTAAGGGTGACTCCTTGTTCATTTCATTAAGTTTTTTAGCAAAGAGCTTTAATTTTGACTTGAAAATTTTATGGTAATCTCTTCCGAAAGCATATCTGGCTACTTGTCCTTCTTGATGTGTTGGAATATGTATTTTTGGTGCCCAGGATTTGGCGTCTTTTCTGGCTTGAAAGTAGTTTAAAGTTACCATTATTAATGACTTTGCATTTGGAAGGATATAGTCAGTATCAAATTTGGCTTCTAGATGATCTTCAAGAAATTTCATTTTGCCATGATGTTTTTTGTCTATAAATTCTTGATAGTGTTTTTTATAACTTTGAAGTTGATTTGTTTTACTTATTCTACAATTAGAAAATTGCAATGATTTTGCAATTTCTTTTATTTGGTTTTCTAATGATTGAGGTGTCTTTTTAAATTGATCCATCCTTTATTAAATCTTTTATATAATCTCTGAAGAATATACTATCACTTCTTTTACTCCTAGTAATTATTTTTTTGCAATAAACTTGATATATTTCTTCTAATTTATCTTTAATTTCTGAACTTGATGACTCAATAAGGGAAGCAACTTCTTTTAGAAAATTATTTTCAATTAGATCAAATCTTTCTGCTTTTAATAAAGCGTAGGTTTTTAGTATATAGAAATTTATTTTTTTTGGATTATTCAAAAGGTTTTCAAGTTTATCAACTACCAGTTCTGTAGCTAAGTCATAAGCCTGGGGATTTGTTGAGTTGAATAAACATTCAATTGTTTTATGGTTATTTTCTTTTGTGATTAAATCTCTTAAAAATTCATTATACAAATCATTTTTTGTAATTATTTCAAGAAGGATTTCAATTTCTTCTTCGTTTAAGGTAGATTTTTTTGATAAATGTTTTATGGTTGCATGGTCAACTTTTTTTATAAAGTGGATTTTTCTTTCTTCAATATTCAAAGGAGAATTTGATTGTATTTCGTTTGCTAGATAAAAATTTCTAATATTGTGTTTTATATACCCTTGTTCCATAAGTTGATTTTCTTTTGTCTCAATTTGATTTTTATATTTATTAAACTCTTGAGTAGTTATTTTTTGGAATTGTAAAAGTTTGTTAATTAAAAAATATAAAAATCTATGACTGGTATGAGTAGCTGTTATTCCTGAATACATTGAATAATCAGCTTTTATAAATAGTGAAATTAAATTTTCAAGCACTAATATAATTTTGGTTGAATCTAGTCTGATTAGATGGTTGTATGAGGAATGATCAAGTTTAGATAAAATTTTACAATAATTTTCTAGATCATGAAATGAGTTTAAATTTAGTAAACTATCGTAGATATTATCTAATAAATTTTCTTGACTTTCTAATCTTTCTAATAATTCTTGAGAATTTAGTAATCTATATGAGTTTTGAATTCCCATTGTTTTTATTAAATCAATGATTAGTTCTTCAGATTTCTTTCCTCCTGCAAATGATATTTGAAGAATGGAGCTGTCAGTCTCTAAGTCAAGATTTAAGTAAGAATTTATGCTGGTTTGATTTTCTTTAATTTTATTTAAACAAAAACTGTATGATAATTCTTGGTGTCGTACAGTTTGTTGTCCTATAAAATCGGCTTCGTGTTTTGTATTTTCTAATAAAAGAGGATCTGAATTTTGAATTGGAAAATTTTGAATGTAAAACTTACCTTCTAAGAAATTTTCTATTGTTAGGTTTGTTAAATACGTACATAATTCTATTAAAAGGAAGGTTTCAATTTTTTTAGGAAGATTTAATTCATGACTTTTTAATGCTAATTTAGAGTATGTATGACAATATCCTATTAGATTTCTAAGTTCGTGTGATTCTTGCATACTGTAATCATATTCACTGTCTAGCACTATAAATTTAGGTTTCTGAAAGAAAGCTTCTCGAACTTCACTGCTATTTATACTAACTTTTTCCCGAGAAGGATTTATTCCTTTTCTTTTTATACTGGGTTTTTGTATTTGTTTTTTTTCTAGATAAGATTCTATTTCTTCTGTGTAACTGGTACTTACTTCGAGAAATCTTTTAGCCTTAGAAATTCTTTGTAAGAAAGGAGATGTTACTTTTTTAAATGGAAGTAATGAGTATGTAGATAGTTCAGATGATTCGAATGCATCTAAAAGGTTTTGATATTTTGGAGAACTGAAAAGTAAATATTTATAGAAGTATTCTTTTAAGTAAGATTTGCTTGTTATGATAAATCTTCGGTTACTATTTCCAATAAATTGAGCATTAAAATGTGAGCCTATAAATTCTTTTTCAAGTTTTGTTAATATTTTAATCTCATTATTTAATTCATTGATTAAGGGTATAGTCTCAAGTGTTCCTAAGATGAGTTGACTAGGATACTGACTTTGAAAAAAAGAATGAATATGATCTTCTTCCGAAAGGATTACGTGACCATGGTAATAATCTAACACTTTTTCGGTAAAGTATCTTGGATTGTTATCATGAGTTTTGATTTGGTTTAATACTTTGTTAATTTGTTCACCAATACATGATCTATAGCTCAAACTATTTAATTCAATTACAGTTTCTGAAAAAGGTTGAATTATATTTTCTTGTAGAAGGTTAAAAATACTCTGAAAGAACGTTCTTGAAGTATTAAAGTTGATAAGATTTTTGATTATATCTTGAGCTATATCAGTTTTATATAACAATAAGTTTAAATCTTCTTCGTTTGAAATTTTATCTTGTTCGTATGGGCTTAGTTGAGAAAAAACTAATATACCTATGTAGTCAAAGGTTAATCTTTCAACAAAATCTACTTGATGATTATATGATCTTAGTTTTTTAATATGCTCTACTTCATTATATCTTACATTTTCTGGTTTTTTTGGTTTTTCAAAAAATGCTAATATTTTTTTTTCATTGGTGGTATTAAGATAAAAGCTAGCCACAGCTAAGTGAGCATTTCTTAAAAGTTGTTCTGAAATTTGTTGATTTTGTAAATTTACTATTGTTTGAGAAAATATAAAACTTGCAATATCATTATAAAAAAATTGGCTTTCTTGAATTACTTCTAAACTTTGTTTCTTTTCTGGTATGTTTTGAATGTTTATTTTTTCCATCCTCTAAGTCTAAATCCAGTACTTTGCTCTTCAAGGTTGATTTGAGAAAGGATGTGTGTTTTACATTTAATTGCCATTTCTTCTCCAAATTTTTCTTTAATTTGTTCTGTTATTTGCTCAAGTAAATCTTTTTTATTAGAATTTGCTTCATTTAATAGTGAAAGAATTCCACTTGTGATTTTAATAACCAGTTCTTCAGAATCTGATGTTTCAACTTCTGTTTCTGTTTCTACAGTGTTTTCTGATGTTTGAACTTCTGTTTTGGCAGGGTTTTCTGATGAATCTATTTGAATTGTTTCAAGTATTTGATTAGAGTTTTGATCAATTTTGTTATCTACTAATTCTACGTTTGATTCAAGTAATTTAGTAGGTTGTTCCTCTATTAATTCAATTTGAGATTTAATTGCAAGTGAATTTTTATTTGTGAAATGTTTAAGTTCGTCGTACAGTCCTTCGCTTGTTCTATTAATTACTTTATTAATATAATTAAAGTAGCTTTCAACGTATGGATTTTTTAATACTCTTCTTTTCTCTTTTGTTCTTTTGTTTGTAACGGTTATCCAATGATCTCTTTTTTCCATTAAAATATGAAGAAGACTTGTTATGATCTCAATTCTTTTGTCGTATTTATCTTGGATAACATCGCAATCTTCATCAAATATAAAGCTTCTCAACAACGGACAATGTAAAATAGCTTGAATTATTGGGTGGGATCCCACATTTGAACCTACCTCTAATTCGTTATCTGTGGAGAGTCCGGAATATCCATATTGATAGCCAGTATCTGTTTCATATGAATAATCATATGAATTTCTTTGGTATGTTTGGATTAGATTATCTATAAATTCAATATCAACTTCATGTGCAAAACAAGCTGCATCTATATTATTTGGTTTTGTAAATCTTGACCTGTTTGATGGTGGTCTGTAAGTACCGTAATATTCATCTTGTAATAAAAATACATCTCTCAATATATTTGTACCTGTATTTGTCTCAAAAAGAACTTCTCTGATAATTGAATCAGCAAGTAGCTGATCTTCTTCTGAAACTTCCATGATTATATTGACAAATTTTTCTGCCTCAAAATTATCTTCCGCTGAAATAATTTTTCCTAATTCTTCTCTTATAAATTTGTTGGCTTGGTTTCTTGTTTTTTGAGTAGCAATATTTATGGCACTGATTTTAGAAAGATATGTAGTTGGTTGAACAATATCTAAGTTTAACTCTTCAAGTGCTTCATTTGCTTCATCTAATTCAACATCAGTTTTTTCATTTATCACTAATTGAAAAAATATAATTTTAGTTAAAATGTTAATAGTTGCTTTTAACAATTCATTTGAGCCATAGTCTAGAGCGGCATGTTTTTCTTGAATTTCTGTTATTAGGTTAATTCTATGAAAAGGATCTTGACTGATTAATTCCTGGGCAGTTATATTTGTTTTTACCAGGCCCCAGTCTCTTAATATAGATAAGGAATGAGAAAAAGTTCCTTCAGTCAATTCATTAAATTGATTTGAAAGGTAAGTATCTAACCTTTCAGCTTCGTTGTTTGAAGCTAATTTTTTAATAGGTTTATCTATGTGTGACATAGTATAATAGTTATATTTTGCAAACTATAACATTTTAATATCTAGTGTCAATATTATTTAACACCTCTAACTGATCCTCCAATTGATTTTAAATTTTCATAGCATTTGTTTTGTACATCTTCTAAATCTTTTGAGTCAAGAGTCTTATCTTTTGATTGCAAAGATATTTTGTATGTCATTGATTTAAAGCCTTCTCCAATATTGTCTCCCTTGTATAAATCAACAAAATTAATATCTTGGATTAAATTCGATGATTTTTTAAGAACTTTGATGATTTCATCATTAAAAATGCTATCTTGAACATCAATTGATAGATCAAATTCTAGTTTTGGAAGATTGTTAATTGGAGAGAATTTTCGAATGGCTAAGTTTAATTTATGAAGCATTCCAAGGTTAATTTCTGCATATGCAATTGGACTTTGATTTTCAAGATCGTAATGCTTTTGGGTTGATGGGTGAATAATTCCAAGTTCTGCTAGTAAATGTTTGCCTTGGTATTTTATTTGTGCGCTCTTGTTTGGGTGAAAATAAGGGCTTGGAGTTTTATTCACTTCAAATTTTGTTCCTTTAAGGTTTAGATCTTGTATTAGTCTTTCTACAATTCCTTTTAGAGTAAAGAAATTATCTTGTTTTGTCGATACTAGTATTCCTAATTTAAGTTCTTCAATAGGGAAGTACTCGTTTGATTTAATATGAGTTCTTCCAATTTCAAACAATTGAATATCTTTAAAGTTTTTATGATTTAATTCAGAGTTTTTTAGCATGTTACTCAATAGGGTTTGTCGCATGTGAGTGTGTTCACTATTTAAGTTATTAAGTAGCTTGAGGTGATTGTCTACATTTAAAAAAGTTGCATTGATATCCTCTTCGTTTATAAAGTTGTAATTAATTACTTCATTTAATCCTATGTTTGCGAGTAAATCCCGTACTTTATGTTCAACTATTCTTTGATTAAGGTTTGAACCGGGTTTGCTATGCTGTTTGATTTGAGATTTTAGATTGTGATATCCAAAGTGTCTTGCTACTTCTTCGATTAAATCTTGGTATATTTCAATGTCACCAGTCGATCTAAAGCTTGGTGGTGTAGCGATCAGATGGTCTTTTTTATCTTCTATTTGAAACTCCATAGTTTCAAGTATCGAGATTGCTGAATTTTTATCAATTTCAAAGCCTAAGTATGAATTTAACTTATCAAGATCAAGTTTTATTTTACTAGCTTGAAATTTATTATTGTAAATATCGGTAATTGGTCCTGATAATTTTAAATTTGGACATGAAATTTTTAGTATTTCGATAAATCTAAAGATTGCTCTTTCGGTGTTCTCTGGATCTAGGTTTTTTTCATACCTTGCTAGTGAATCAGTTCTAATATGGTGTGTTTGTGATGATTTACGCGTCATTATTCCATCAAAAACTGCTGATTCAAGAACTATTTTATTGGTTTTTTCACTCACTCCAGAATGTAATCCTCCTTTTATACCTAGTAGTATTTGTGGACTATTTTTTACATATAAAACATTGTCATTTTCAGTTAGGTGAATTTCCTGATCTCCAAGCAGTACTAAGCTTTCATCTTTATTAGCTTTTTTGATAAGAAAATTTACTTTTCCATTTTCTTGGACTTCTTGAAAATCATAAGCATGCATTGGTTGTCCAAGTTCATACATTACGTAATTCGTAGCATCTACAATATTGTTTTTAGGGGTTAAACCTGATTTGTTTAATAAATTTTGAATTTCAATTGGAGATTCTTTTACTTCTAAATTTTCAATAATTAGAGTTTGAAATCTTTTAACAAATTCTGGGTTTTCAATTTTTAATTCAACAGTTTCTCCGTATTTTGGTGCTTTGGGATCTTTTGGATCTAATTTATTAAATTTTGATTTAGTAATAGTGGCTAATTCTCTAGCTAAGCCTTCTGCACACCAAAGGTCTGGTCTATTAGTAAGTGTTTTATTATCAATATCTAATACAAAATCATTTTTGTTAAAAGCTTGAGATAAACTTGTTCCAGTTTTTATTTTAAGGTTAGAAATATCCATAATTTCTTTACCTTGGCTTTCTCCCATAGAAATTTCATCGCTTGCACAAATCATTCCAAAGCTTTCTTGTCCTCGAATTTTTGTTTTTTTAAGTTCAACTAATTCACCTTCTCCATGCCATCTTACTTTTGATCCTGGCATTGCAACGGCAACTAGCATTTTTTCTGATAGATTTGATCCTCCACAAACAATTTGATGTGTACCTATGTCTTTTCCAAGGTCAACTTCACAAATTTGAAGAGAGTCAGCGTCTGGATGTTTTTTTAAAGATAGAATTTGTCCAACTACCATGTTTTCAAAAGCTTCCTCCTGGGATATAACTTCGTCTATTTCGCAGGAGTGCCACGAGAATTTATTTCTTATTTCGAATGAAGATAGTTTTTCTTTATAGTCTGTAAAGGATTTTATCCAGTTGTATGAAATTAACATATTAGAATTGTTTTAGGAATCTTAAGTCGTTTTGTCTAAATAATCTTAGATCGTTAGTTTGTGTAATAAGCATTGCAAGTCTGTCTAATCCGCCTCCGAAAGCAAATCCTTGGAATTTCTCTGGGTCTACGCCCGCTGCTTTTAATACATTTGGGTGAACCATTCCGCAGCCTCCAAGTTCGATGTATTTGGTTTGTTTACATACCTTGCATCCTTTTTCGCAGAAAGGGCATGATATTTCGAATTCTAAGCTCGGTTCTGTAAAAGGAAAGAATCCAGGTCGAAATCTAACTTCTATCTTTGATCCAAAGAATTGTCCAAAAATTTCTTCAATGTATCCTTTTAGATGTGATAAACTAATATCTTTATCTATATATAAGCCCTCATACTGCATAAAGGTGTGTTCATGTGTGGCATCTGCTTCTTCGTATCTAAATGTTCTTCCAGGAATCAATACTTTTATTGGAGCACCTTGCTTAAGCATTTGTCTAATTTGTACTGGAGAAGTGTGTGTTCTTAGTAAAAGTCTATTATATTTTTCAGTTTTTTGATCGATAAAGAAAGTGTCATACATATCTCTAGCTGGATGACTTTGAGGGATGTTTAAATCCTCAAAATTGTGTTTTTCAGACTCAACCTCTGGTCCGTCTACAACTTCAAAACCTAAGTTTATGAATATTTCCTCTAGTTTTTTTTGAACCTGTTTTAGGACATGTGTGCTTCCTTTTTGAGTTTCTATAGAAGGAAGGGTTACGTCTAAAAATTCATTTTGAAGTTGGTTTTGAATTTCTTGATCTTCGATTAATTTTTTTTGTTTAAAAATTAGTTCGTTTAGTACTACCTTTATTTGATTGGAAAGTTTTCCAAAGGCTTTTTTTTCTTCAATTGAAAGATCTTTGATTTGACTTAGAATTGCTTTTAAACTTCCTTTTTTTCCAAGGTATTTTTTTTCTACTTCTAAAAGTTGATCTAAAGAGCTTGATTCTTTAATGTCTTTCTCTGCATCAATTTGGATTTGATTTAATTGCTTTTCCATTTTGTTTTGGTTTTTTTATATATTAGTGTACTGGATTCAAAAATCAAATATTTGTTAATTTTTTAAAGATTTTTTAAGTACTAAAAAAACACCCTTTTGATAGGGTGTTTAATATTTTCGAAGAATTTGTTATTATCTAACAGCGTCTTTGAAAGATTTACCAGCTTTGAAAGCAGGAAGTTTCATAGCAGGGATTTGGATTTTTTGTTCTGGATTTCTTGGGTTTACACCGCTTCTTGCAGCTCTTTCTGAAACTCTAAAAGTACCAAATCCAGTAATAGTAACTGAATCACCTTTTTGAAGAGTTGAAGTAATTGTATCGATTACTCCGTCTAATACAGCTTGAGCGTCTTTTTTAGTTACACCAGCAGCTGAAGCAGCAGCAGCGATTAAATCTTGTTTTGTCATATTTCTATGTTAAAGGTTTATTCAAGACAATTATAACCCTGGATTTGTGATATACAAGATGAAAATACTATTTTTGAGGGCTTAATTCTCTTAATTGTTTAATAATCATGCTTTCTATGTCTTTTTAATGAACATCGTTTTCCCCTTGGGTAAGACCATTAGTGGGTGTTACTGCTTGATTGTTGAATTATTTGAATTTTAGTTTATGGCTTGTTTAAAAGGATTTGCTAGAATTCTTTTTTATTGTGTTTTAATGTCTTTTTAAGAAAAATTTCGTTTTTAAACTTATTATTTGTTACACTTATAAAAGTTAAAAATCTTTATGAAAAAATTCTATTTTTTATTTTATCTTTTTTTATTTTTAAATTTTTTATTTGTTGCTAGTGCTCAAAATACTTGTATCCCCATAAATGGAATTACTGAAGGAAATCCATTTTTGGATGAAGGTGTAATTGATTTTCAATCAGGAATCTTTGATCCTGTAATTTCTGCATGTGTTGATTATGATGGTTTTGAGGGGGATTACTTTGACATTAAAGGTTTTGCTGTAAATCCTAATTTAGGATTTTTGAGTTTTTACTCAAACTTTAATAATCAGACTGGAAGCTTTGAAAATTTGGGAGTGCAAATGCAGACTGAGTTAAAGTATAAGGTTTCTCTTTTTCCTAAATTTGATCAGAATAATCAAATTAAAACTGTGGATTTTAAAGGTTATGCTTATTCTAGTGGCCACGGTTGGCTTAAATTTAATTGTGAGAAGCATCCTGATTTAGAATTCGATGAAGATGTATGTGATTTGTTTGAAAATCAAAATCAATTTAGAGATGAATGTGGTAATGGATTTGGAGTTTGCATAGATTTTGATAACTATGACTTTAGAACTAAAACTTTTGGATTGAAAGGTCATGCTTTCTCTGAAAATTTAGGATTTATTGATTTTAAAGGAGCACGAGTTGAGTTTCCCATGACAAATATGAATTATGAACCTGTAGTTGTGGACTTTGGATCGAATATGACTCCAATCAGTAATGGAGGTAAGTTTTATAGGTTGGCTTTGAAGTTTGTTTTGGATTCAGAAGATAGAACTAAAGAGTTTGCTGAATCAAATATTGATTTCTGTTTGAGATTTACTAATAATCGAAAATTATCTAACGAAGATTCAACTGAAATTGTTCAAGCCGAGAATTGTAATGATCATACAAAATTGTATGGTTCTGATTTAAACAATTATGATAAGGATGCTTTTGTTTATGATGCTGATTCAAATATTTTCTTTTTAAGAGACGATAGAAAGATTGCTTCTTTAGTACCAGCTAAAGCTGATGAATTTAAAATAAATGCTGTAAAAACAACTGTTTTAGGTAAAGAAACTTTTTATCCAATGGATTTATCTTTGGAGTTTGAAATGCCTATGGATTTAATCACTTTGCCTTATCATATTGATAGCTATGCTCAATGTGATTTTAATAATAAATTAAAAATTTTAAAGTTTAATGAAAATTTTAATAATCCGTTTAGTCTGTGTACTAAATTTATTGCCTCGGAAAATTTAAGTGAATTTCAAGTTGAGCATATTTTTGAAAGCAATGTAGATGATGAGGATTTGGGAATAGATGTGTTTGAGTTAAGTTTAGATGAAGAAGGCCAGGATCAGGAAATTTCACAGAATAATTGGAGTTTTCGAGGTAATGATTTTGTATCAGATATATTTTTTAGGTTTAATTCTACATTTGTGATTCCAAAAGAACTTTCAGATAATAAACTTTTATTTAAGGGATCTTATGTATTTGAAGAGGATGGTCAACCGTTAGAGGTTTCTCGTGTGATTTCAAGTGTTTTAGATGATTCAAAATCAAATTACACACCTTTAATCAAGGGGGTTTTAAATGATAATTTTTTTAAGACTATGAATGATGGGGTAACAGTCAAAAATGTTCAAAATAATTCTTTGAGTTATCATCAGGCTTTTATTAATAAATATCGAAATAAATTTAGAGATTCAACTTGTGATTTAGGACTACTATGCGTAGATAACTTTAAAGATGGTCAAGATATTGTTTATTTAAATGTTCTTCCTGAGGGTTTGAATAGTCGTGTGTTAGAAAATTTTTATGGTAATTTGCTTGTTTTGGATGGTGTTGATTTGATAATTGATCAAAATATTCATGATGGGAATTTTCTAGGTGTTGTTTCTAGTGATGCAAATGTTTATTTGAAAACTTCCGTTACGGATTTAAATTTAATGCTGAGCTCAGATGGATATTTGATGTCTTATAAAAATCAAGAAAATTTAGATTTCTTGATGAACCAAGATTATGCTGATTATCAGGACTCTTTAGATGAGAGCTTGTTTAATCAACTTTATTTTAAGGGAGAACTAAGGGCTAAGAATTGTTTTGGTTGTTCTCTTGAGAATCCGATTATCTTACCTAATGGTAAAATGGCTCAGAACATTGTGGATTCTTATAAAGCTCGAGTCTGGGACTTGGCTCTTTTAAGAAGGTCTCCTTTGCAATATAAGGTACACAAAAGGTTTGAAAGACTTTTTTATAATGATTGTGATGGTATAGAGTCGTTAGTAAGAGTTGTATTTGATGATTTAAATACAGACTTTTTGTGTTATCAAAATTCTATAAATGGATTTAATTTAAGTAAAAGCCCTAGAATTCAAGATTTAGGTCTAGGTTCTAAAGAAAGAGCTTTGCTTTTTGAATATTTTGATTTTGGTTTACCATTTTTTAGTCAGTAAAAATCAGAGTTTTTTGTATATTGAACTGGTCTCCGATTTGAATGCTGTTTTGGCTTGCAAAATTAGCTTTAGTTTCAATTACTTTTGAATAGTTGTGCTTACTTGTGATTTTTGGGCAATCTCCACTAAGAGGACAAGGTGCTTGATTTGGGTGGATATCTAAAATTTTATTTTCTTGGTCTAGAAAAAATATATCGATTGGAAAACTCATATTTTTCATCCAGAATGCTTGATTAGTAGTTTCTTTGAAGTCAAAAAGCATGGCTGTTTGGCTTGGTAGATTCTTGTATTTGGCTAATCCAACTTCGAATTCTTGAGATGTTTGAGGCAAGAGTAAGTTAAGCTCTTGATTTTTAATTGAGGCTTGAGATTGAATTTTTAGATTTGCAATTAAAAAACCGGCTATAAAACTAATAATTGTTATTAAGAAGAGCCATTTGATTTGTTTGATTTTAACGGGTTGAGATTTTTGAAATTCTTTTTGAGATTTAATATCAATAAGATTGAGGTTCAAATCTAAACTATTTGGATGGTAAAAATTGTAATGATTTATAAATTCTGGAAGTCTTGAACAGATTTTTTTAACTTCGTCTTTTTTGTAACCAGTTTCAAACATTATATGTTTTTCAAAGCTAACTTTTGGATAGGTGTTAATAGAAAGATTTCCTTCTTGTTTAATAGAAAGGTTATTGTTGTTAAGAAAATCCTTGATTGATTTAATAACAAATGGATAGGCTAGGGGATTTGTGTAGATGTTTAACTGAAATAAATCCATAAAAAATCTTTTACTTATCTTATTATAATATAAATATATTTTTTTGTAAATAAAAAAGCCTCAGGTTTTATTTGAGGCTTTGAAATTTGTTTATCTAACTCTTGTTTTTGGATTTGCTGCTATAACTTCGATAATTACGTCGTTATCATTGTTTGGGCAGTTGTAGAAAGTTAAAAGAATTTTAGCAGTAATCGAACGTTGCTGATTTTTAATAATTGATACTGAATTTTGATTATTGTACTCAAAATTAGTTACAACTACCTCTGAATTATACATTGATGGTAACAAGTTTTTGATTATTGCTTCTAGCTTAGGGTGTTTTAGGATTTCTTCTGTGGAGTTTGCATTTCTAAGTGTTTCTTTCATTAAGTTGTTATCATTATTAATGTGAGAAACTTTGTTCTTTAACTCTTGAGTTGCAATAAGATTAAAAATTAGGTTTTTAATTTGATTGGTTGCTATTCCCTCGTATTTAGTATCGCTGTTTTTTTGTTGTCTAATTGTAGACCACTGATAACTTGAATATTCTTCTTTTGTTAGAGCATCTACGATGTTAACCTTTTCAAGATTTGTTTGGTAATTTTCATGTTTAAGAAGGCAAACAGTATCTCCAATTGATTTGAAACCCTTTAATTCCCAGAAAATTTGTTCTTTAAGCAATAATAAAGGGTTTTCTTCATGCTTTTTTAATTCTTCATCTGCTCCAAAGGGGATTGTTACAGGTTTGAATAAGTCAAGAATGTCTGTTGTAGCTTGTATTCTTTCAAAGAATTCTTTGTTACATTTTATTTCTTCTCCCTTATGATTTATTTTTAAAGCAATTTGATGAAGTCCTTTTGTTATATTTGTTTCGTGTGTTGAGTTTGGATCTGTTCCCATTTGAATACTTTCAAGATCTTCAATTCCTATTGAGGAATGTGTTGATTTTCTAATCGGATTGGTTCTATTAAAATTCCTTGTCTCTTGTAATTGATTGGAACGTGTTATAGTGTTTTTTGGTAGATTGCTATATCGATCTAATGAGCTTAAGTTTGATTCTTTTATGTTTTCCATCATAAAAGTCGAGGCGCATACAGAAAAGGCCAGTCCAGTTAGCCATTTAAATTTTGAGCTAAAAAAATTAGATCTCTTGTTCGGAGTGCTTTTTTGAATAGTTGTATTTTTTTCTTTTTTTTCTCTGGAAAAGCTTACTTGAGTTTGAATAAAATCTTCAAGTTTAAAAGTGTTTTCATGTGTTTCAACTAAAATTTGAGAAGGATTTGTATTTAATAATTTATTTTCCGCTTTAATAACTTTTTCTAGTAATTTTTGAATCTTTTTGTTGTATTTACTGTAATGTTGTAATTTCCCGCTTTGAATAAATGCTTTTAGTGGTTCTAGATTTCCTTCGTTTATTTGTTCAATGATTGTTTTGACTTCGAAGTTGTGCATTAGATTCGAGTTTTCTTCAACTGTAATAATAAACTGATCTATTAATTTGTTTTCTTTTAGTTTTAAGTTGTTTCTAATTTGATTGTATTGATTTTCTTGCTCTATTAATGTTTTACATTGTTTGGTAATTAGATTAAGTTGATCGATTATTTCCATTGTAATACTTGTTTCTTGAGATTTTTTATGTAAGCAAGTTAATTCCGAAATGATTTGATTTTTTTCAGGGTGATTTAAGTTTTCAATTGATATACTTAGGTTTTCTATTTCTCCTTGAATAATTTTCATCTGATGAATTTGTTAAATTTTAGCGGGTAAATGCTTGAGTTTATTGTATTTATAGATAAATATAATAAGATGCAACTATAGCGCCAACCTTCCTCTTTGTCAATAATGTTTTTTAATAAAAAGCCCCAGGGGTGAATTGGGGCTTTGAAATTAAATTGGTTTTAGTTTAGTTCTTTGGTTTTTAATTATTGGAAAATTCAATTATTAATGAGTTTGGATCTTTTGAGGATTCAAAAAATGTAAGTATCAGTATAGAGTCTTTGTCAGTTGGAATACCTTTTAAAGTTACATAGTTTGATTCTTCATACGGTAAGTTTGCACAATATATTCTATTGTTTTCAATTAGTCCCGTGGATGCTAAATGGTTGATTACTTCAGGATAATTTAGGATTTCTTGAATTGATTTTATGTTTACGAGTGCTTGTACGATGTTTGCATCTAAATTCTTGATTGCGATTACCCTTTTCTCTTGTTTAATTATATCAAAAATACTATTTTTGATTGTTGTTAAATTATTTAATTCTAGATTTTTATGTGTTAGATTAATTTTATTTTCTGGGTTAATAACACTCATTTCATATAAATTGAAACGCTTAAGGTCTAATGAATTAAAAGCTTCATCAACGGGCATAATGTATGTTGATTTAGTCGTTGGCTCTATGACACACGCATTTGAATTTATATCTCCGTTTTCTTCTGATTTAATTAATATAGATCTTGAAATATTTTCAATTTTGATTCTTGAGTAATTACAATATTCTGTGATATCAAAATCAATGTAATGAGAAGATGTTTCATTTGTTAATGAGATTAAAAATTCTCTAGCGTTTAATAGATCAATTTTAGTATCTGGTTGAGGTGAGTAGATTCCATATTCCATTGTACTTGTTTTTTGACTTAGGTTTTGATGTTCTGTGACATGAGCTGGAAATTGATTTTCCGTAGTTTGAGAGTCTTTATGTGAATTTAAGTTGTACATGTAACCTGTAATACCCAGTAAAAGAGCTGATAGACCAATCCAATTACTAGCTTTGCTTTCTGGTTTAGTTGGGTTTTCTAATTCTAGAATGTTTTCATTGATTGCTCTTAAAGACGATTCTTGTATAGTATGATTAGCTGTATCTAAAGATGATTTTTTAGAGGAAATTTTAGTTCTTGAAAAAACAGGTTCAATGAACGATTCTAATTCAAGATTAGATTTAGAAAATTCAACTGTATGAGTTAATGGATCGAATGTAGATTTTCTTGACAAAGTTTTTTTGTATTTTGATAGTTGCTTGATTAAACTTTTTTGTAGAGTTCTATAAGCTTTAAATCTATCGTTTTCAATTAAATCAATTAGTTGTTGAAAGCTTTCTGGTTGATCTATGTTTTCAAGGATTGAATTAAGTGTAGTATCTAGTTTTAACCTTCCATTTACACTTGTTTCTCTGGCTATTATATTAATTAGCTTTTGTTTGGCTTCAATAATATTTTTCTCAAGATTTAATTCTTCTTGGTATTGCAATTTGGCTTCTTGGATATCGTCGATTAGTAAGTTAGTTTTGTTGATTAAATCTTGTGTGATTTGATCTGTAATGCTTTCTTGAATTTGCGAAAGTTGCTCTTGAAGTTTTTGAGTGTTTGGGTGGGATAAATTAGCTATTTCAGTTGAAGCTTGATCAATAATTTTGTTGAGTTTTGACATATGTTTTTTTAAATTAAAAATAATGGGTTAAATTATTTTTTATTTTGATGGTATTGCATTTAGATTAATTTCATAGCTGGTATTAATAATACTTATAATTAATAATTCTTTATGTTCTTCGTAATTATGAAATGAAATAGTTTTATTTTCAGTGATTTTAGAGTCTCTATTTAGGAAAAAATAGTTATCTCTGTTGTAGGGATAGTTTGCAATGAAAATATTAAAGTTTGATTCTTGATTAAGACTTTTTGATAAACTATCGATTATTTCTGGATAATTAGAAAGCTTTGATGCGTCATTTAGGTTAATTAATTCGTCATATAGATTAATATACTCTCCGTGTGTTTTGATTAATTCACTTTCTGTTTTTGAACGTCTTGATGATACTAAGATTGTTTTTTGGAATTCAAATTTTTTAACTTCGAGTTGCTGGTCTTGGTTGTAATAAATAATTGATGGTTGTAAATCTTTAAGTTCTTCAGAATGTATTATTGAATCTGTTGCGATTTTTTGCATAGACTCTGTAGCTTCATCTATTTTACAGGCCTGATTTTCAAAATATCCCTCATCGTCAGTAAAAAGTAGAATTGTTTTATTTTCTATTTGGTAGTTTTGTTCGTTTAAATAATCTAACAACTCTGATGTACATGTGTATTCAAAAGAATTTCCAATATTCTTCAGTCTAAAAGTGTTTAAAACTTCAGTTAGTCTGAGTTTTGAAATTCCTTTTATCTTGACATATTTTGGGGCGAAAGATCCATCGTGAAGAGGTAGATTTGTATTTTGTCGTTTTCCATTTTCTTGAGATCTTGTTTTAGAAATTTGATGTGGAGTTTCTATATTTTCTATTGTGTGTGTGTTATCCTTGTAAATTCCATTTCCTGGAAAAAATAAAGTCGATGAAACAAGAAATACTGTGTTTAGAAATGCTTGGAGCTTAGGATTGATTGTAAATTCTTCTGTTGTAATAATTTCAACTTCTGGAGTTGTACTTTGAGTTTCAACAGGAAAAGTTTCTGTTTTTTTATAAGTTGGCTTAGGAATAAATTTTGGTATGAATTCGTTTAAGTCAAAATTGCTTTTAGTAATTTCAACTTGAATTTGTTCTATTTTTAAATTTTGAAATTTACTAAGTTTCTTTTGGTGTTTAATTAATATTTTTTGGAGTTTAGTATTTTCTTTTGGGAAGCTATTTAGCTTATTGCTTTGAATTAGTTCAGCTAAAGGTTCAATATTGGGATTTTCTTTTTCAATTTCTTCAATAATTAATTGTATATCTGTACGGATAGCTAGAGTGTCATTTGATTCGGTAATGTGAATAAATTCGGCTATAAGATTTTTTTGAGATCTTTTAATTTCTTCTGATTTTTTTCTAAAATCAATGCTTTGTATTAGCAAAGTGTTAAATTGATCTACGATTTGATTTAATTTATAAATATGTTCAGGTTTTGGGTTTTCAATGTCTTTAGCTTCTAATTCTTGAATTGATAGGATAAGACTTTCCTTTGAAGGGTGGTTAATTTGTTCGGTTTTGTCTATAATTTGTTCGAGTTGAGATTGTATTTTCTTCATTGTTTTTGTTAATTGTCAAGGCTGTAACATACATACCTAGCTTTTATTTGTCAAATTTATGACTTTTTGTTTGTTTGAATTTTAATTTGATAAAATAAAAAAAACCCCAGGTTTTAATTGGGGTTTTGAAAAGTTTTCTTGTGAGAAGATTATGATCTTTCGTCTTGAGCGTATACAAATTCGTATTCTGATTTGAAGTATTCGTGGATTTCTTCTTCGTTGAAGAATCTTTGAACTTCGTCGATTGCGTTTTCTACTGAATCTGAAGCATGGATAACGTTACAAGCTACAGACATTGCTAGGTCACCTCTGATTGAACCTGCTTCTGCTTCTCTTGATTTAGTAATTCCAGTGATAAGTCTAACTGCTTCAACAACTTCTAGACCTTCTAAACACATAACAATTACTGGAGAAGATTGCATAAACTTAGAAAGACCTGGAAAAAATCCTTTGTCTACGTGGTGAGAATAGTGTTCTCTTAAAATTGCTTCGTCTAATCTCATCATTTTAAGCCCAACCATTTTAAGACCTTTTTTTTCGAATCTTGTAATGATATCACCAATTAAACCTCTTTGCATTGCATCAGGTTTGATGATTACTAATGTTTTTTCGTAAATTCCATCGAATTTCATATGTTTTTTGTTAATTTATATATTAAGAATTTTTTGAATTTCTTCTTCTGTATATGGTCCAATTATAGATGTATATAAGTTTTTATCAACTAAAAATTTTTGAGCTATCTTGTTTACTTGTTCTAGAGTGATTTGATCGATTTTTTCTTTGATATCTTGAACGCTCATTTTGTCCTTAATTATTAGTTCTTGACGTGCAAAGAAATGAGCTTGCTCTTCGGAATCTTCCATTTTTAAAGAAATTTTACCTTTATAGTATTCTTTGGCTCTGTGGAGTTCGTCTTGACTAACCCCATTTTTAGCGATTTCGTGGTATTCCGCCATAATTGATGTTAAGGCATCTTGAATTCTATTAACGTCCACACCGGCTCGGGTAGAGATGGTTCCTGCGTCAAAATATTCGTCGTTAGAGGTATGAATATAATAGCAAAGACCTTTTTGTTCCCGGATGTTTAAAAACATTCTAGAAGACATATTTCCACCTAAGATAATACTCATGATTTTAGCTGCCCATTTTTCTTCGCTATTCAAGCCTGGTCCTGGGTATCCAATTACTAAGTGGGCTTGATCGGTTTTTTTGTGGATTACATGTAATCTTTTTTCGGTTTGATAGCCTTCAAATTTTGCTAGTTCTAATTGCTTTTGAGAGTCTTTAAATGCAAAGTAATCTGGAATTTGCTTGATTAGTTTTTCTTCGTCAAAGTTACCGCAGATTGCAATTACCGTATTATCTGGCGTATAAAGTTTGTTTTGGTAATCAAAAAATTGTTCTTGAGTAACTGTTTTGATTAATTCTTTTGATCCAATTGTGTCTCTTCCAAGGGGAGTGTCTCCAAAAATTAATTTTTCGAAATCCCATCCAATTTGGTACATTGGCGTGTCTTGATACATGTTCAACTCTTCTAAGATTACACCTCTTTCTTTTTCAATTTCTTCTTTTGGGTGTCGGGCTGAAATTAGCATGTCAGAAAGTACTTCAAGAGCTGTGTTAAGATGATTTTTTGAGACTTTTACATAGTATCCAGCATATTCTTTACCTGTAAAAGCGTTGAAGTCTCCTCCGATTCCATCGATAGCTTGAGAAACTTGTTTTGTGTTTTGGAATTTTTCTCCGCCTTTAAAAAACATATGTTCTAGAAAGTGAGAGATCCCATTGATATCTTTTGTTTCGTATCTAGAACCAGCTCCAACCAAAACTAAAGCAGTTACGGATTCGCTTTGGGGATTGTTTTTTGTGATAAGTCGAAGTTTATTGTCGAATGTTGTAAGTTTCATTATTTTCAGTTAATTAACTTAGTTTCATCTTAGCTCTTTGATTTTAAAATGCAATTGTTGTGTAATTTTGATTGTAGATTTAAAAAATAGATTAAGGTAATTTACAAGTCTTTTATAGGTTTAAGGCTTTGAAAAAAAAATGATTAGTCATATAATGGTTTTAATTAAAAATAAGCCAAATATGAATCAAGAAAATCGACTTTTTAATTTGTTAGTTGGATTTGGAGCTTTCTTTTTACTGATAATTTTAAAACTTTTTTATTTACAGGTAATCAAACATGATTATTTTATTGATCTTGCGCTTGCAAACCAGCAAGGTTACAGGGAGGTGGAAGCCCATAGGGGGGAAATTTTTATCCAAGATTTTCACTCCGGGTCTGACTTTAGAGTAGCTACAAATACTACGCTTCCGACTTTGTTTGTGGATCCTAGTTTTGTAGATAACCCAACTCAAGTTGCTTCGAGTTTATTTGAAATTTTATTTAATTCTAAAACTGCTTTAGAGAAAGAAAATAAAAGAGTCGAAATCGAAAGGGCTAAACTTCCAAGTGAACTTTTGGAGCAAGAGAAAGCTTTGATAATACCTAAAAAATCTATTAGTGAATTAAAGATGGATTTTATTAAAGAATTAGAGCAAAAAGTTGCCAAGAAATATCGTGATGAAATTTTACTAGTTAACAAACCTGACTCTAAGTTGATGAGTGACCTCTTAAAACTTTCACTTCCTGCGGTGGAGGTTAATAAAGAATATGTGAAAATTTTTCCAAAGAGAATTTCTGATCAAAAGGTTTATGCTAAAGCTTTGGCTCCTGTATTGGATATGAATATCCAAAAATTAGAAAGATTATTGTTAGGGGAGAATCGTTATATTGTTTTAGAAAAAGCTTTAAGCCCAGAACAAGCTAAAAAAGTTTCTGAATTAAAAGTTAAGTATAAACAAGATTTTAAAGGTGTTGGATTGATTGATGAAGTTTATCGATTTTATCCTGAAAATTCATTGGCTGGAGCTTTGATTGGTTATAAGAATCAAGATGGTGGTCAGTATGGAATGGAATTATTTTTTGATGATTTATTAGATGGAGAAAATGGTGTTTATCAGACTCAAATTGATGGGCTTGGTAAGCAAATTGCAGTTTCGGATGATTCAGTATTAAAAGACGCTGTTGATGGATCTGATGTATATCTAACAATTGATAGATCGATTCAAATGGTAATTGAGGATATTTTAGAAAAAGCTGTCAATAAATATGATGCTAATTTTGGACAGGTTATTGTAATGCGTCCTAAAACGGGAGAGGTCTTAGCTATGGCAAATTATCCGGATTTTGATTTAAATAATTATGCTAAAGCCTTAGAGACAGAGGTTTTTGAACCGCCAAAAGAACATTTAGAAGAAGAAGATTATAATTTTGATGATAGATTAGAGAAGTTTAATTATTCTGGTTTTAAAGAGTACTACTATATGTTGGACGAAGAAATTTATAAAGATGTAAGAATTATCCCTGAGGAGTCTGAAGAATCTGGAGAAATATTTTATAAAAAATATAAAAATAATGTAGGGCCTGCCGTGTTTAGAAATAAGGCAATTTTAGATACTTTTGAGCCAGGATCCGTTTTTAAGCCAGTAGTGATGGCTGCTGCATTAGATGTGAATTTAGTGACGCCGCAAACCATGATTAATGATGATGGTCCAATTACAGTTGATGAGTTTAAAATAGATAATGCGCTTTCGAAACATTATGGAGAGATTAATATGACTGAGGTTTTAGAAACATCTAATAATATAGGGATGGCTTGGATTGCTCAAAATTTAGGTAGAAAGTTAATGTATTCTTATATTGAGAGATTTGGATTTAACGATGAAACGGGAGTTTTCTTTTATAATGAGCCAAGTGGACGAATGAATTCATATTTGAAATGGGCTAATTCTGAGCTTGTGACGCATTCTTTTGGTCAAGGTTTAACTGTGACACCACTTCAGATGATTAGTAGTTTTTCAGCGCTTGCTAATGATGGAGTTTTAATGAAGCCGACTTTAGTTAAAAAAATTGTGCATAGCGATGGAAGAGTAGAGGAGTTTGAGCCTCAGGTAGTAAGAAGAGCTGTGTCTTCACAAACTTCTTCAAAGATAACAGCGATGCTGACTTCTGTGATTGATAACGGTCAAGCTAAATCTGGTCAAATTCCAGGGTATTCAATAGCTGGAAAAACTGGAACCGCTCAAACTTATAAAAAAGGAAAGCCATTAGAGGGGCCTGGAACAACATATGCATCATTTTTGGGGTATTTACCTGCCTCTAATCCCGAAGTGGTAGTGATGGTGAAATTAGATAAGCCTAAAACCACCCAGTGGGCAGGGAGTTCGAGTTTGCCAACTTTTACAAAAATTGCTGATTACCTGATTAATTACTTAAATATACCGCCTGATAGAAAGAAATTTTAAGTGGCAATAAATATAAAACCTTGTTTTTGGCAAGGTTTTTTTATTTGGATAGACATCTTGAAGCTTTGAAAATTAGATGCTTTTGCAAAAAGTTTTATTTTTTGGTATAATAAAGGGATTAATTTATGTTTTGAGTATTCGCTTAAAATTAAATAGTCAAAGATATAGAAAATTATTTTGCGAAATTTTTTATATATATAAATATAGAGTATTGATTTTGAATAAAAATACTTTTACGCAAAAATATTAGTAAAATTAATAATTATCCCCATGAAAACCCCAAAAAAGCTTACAGCTATTGCCTCGGTAGCTGCAGTTGGTCTACTGCTAGGGTTCTTAAGTGTTTACTTTGGAATCTTTGCAAATAAGGCTACGGAACGATTAGTTCCACCACAATTGACTGAAGTATCTAACCTTACTGGTAGTACTGCCTTACAGTCTTCTTATACTTTTGCTGATAATCAAATTGGTAGTAATCCACTTTGTGATTATGGAGCTTCACTTGAGACTATACCGGCGGAAAGAGATTTTTTCTTTATGTATAGAAAAAATACAAAAACTTTCTCGCAAATGATTTCTCAAATCAAACCAAATGATGGAAGGTTTAGGTTTATAAACTTTGGTACTTACGCGAATCGTGGGGTTTTTCGTGTAAATCCTTTAAGTTATTTTGAAGCAGCTTTTAATATTGATTTAAATCAAGGTGGGTTTTGTTGTTCTTCTTTAGATTCAAATGCGCAGTTTGCAGAACACGAGGTTTTAATTGTTTATAATGAAAAAGATACACAAATTTGTGCTAATCCAACAACTGCACAAATGTTAAATCCAACTACTTTAAATGTTAATCGTAAAGGATGGCATTTATTATGGATTGGTGGAAATACCGATTTTAATTTACCAGCTGGAACTAATATTTTAGCAGTATGGTCTCCAAATGTTACGGCTAGTTCAGCTCCAACTTTAGTTTGGGATGCCCAAGACGGTGGTCAGATACCAGCTTTTTTAAATGACGTTTATTGGATTTATGTAGATGAACCAAATTTTGATACAGCTATGCCAGGAGTTCCAGGTGGTGGTAATAATCAAGGTGGAAATCAAGGAGGTGGTAATAATCAAGGCGGTGGAGATATTACAATTTATTATACAGAAAATAATGTGGGAAATATTTCTGGTAGTTGTGTGAATTCTGTTT
>PBFJ01000024.1 GCA_002718715.1 bacterium | reverse complement strand
AAATCAATAGATAACATTATATTTGTATTATCACCAGAATTGTATTCATTCTCAAATAATATTGCAGATGGGAGTGAATATTGAAATACATGTTGGTTTAAATTTTCATATTTCATTATTGTCATCTCGGTCAGTCCTAAACTCCAAGTTTCATCAATATAGCTATATCTATGAAAAATCAACAATCTATTATTTGAATTAATTTCATCTAATGATTTTAAACCCCAATCAAAGCTACTTTTATTCTCTTTATGATGCCACCAGATGTATGGAACAGGAGGGAAATTAGGATTAATTAATATACTATTATTAAAAATTGATGAATATAAATTTCCCTTCCCAATTAAAAAGTGTCCATTTGTATAATTATAGGATAGCGATGAATGCTGAATATAAACTGACCAGCTTTTAGAAAAAAATGAAATAAAACTAACTTCATCTCTAAAATGGGCATCATTCCTTCCATCGCTATCAAATTCAAAGCTATTTTGTATAGCTAGACTATTACTTATCTGATACTGATAGGTTCCAGTCATTTTTTGTCTAGAGGTATTAAAATCATTCGTAGATAAGTCTAAGTTAACTTTAAACCATAGTGGCATATCTAAAAATTTATGCCAATTATTATAAAAATTATTTAACTGAGTCAAATGAAAACTTATATTTTGGGAGGGGAGTATATAATTATATCTTATATATTCAGATTCTAATTCATCCCAAACCATATATTTGCATAATGCTGACTGGCCATTATTAAAAATAAATTTAGGCCCCTCATTCGAAAAAACTATAGAGCATAGGATAATGAATAATAATTTATTCATTAATATTACTTTTAAATCCAGCAACATACTTATTTAAAATAGACATAACTTTTTCATTATCTTGTTTTTTGCAAGCATCTTGAAAATCAGTAATAGCTTCTGATACAGTTTCTAAAGTTAATTTTTCTTCATGAGCTTTCATTATTCTTGGATGTTCTGTAGCCTGAGAATTTTCTCCAATGAGCAGCTCCTCATAAAGTTTCTCCCCCGGCCTCAAGCCAGTTATTTTTATCTTAATATCACCCGTACCAGTTTCTTTATCAAAGATTTCTAACCCACTTAAATGTATCATCTTCTTTGCCATATCTAGGATATTCACTGGATTTCCCATATCTAGTAGGAATACATCTCCTCCAACAGACATTGCGCCTGCTTGTATAACTAACTGAGAAGCTTCAGGGATAGACATAAAATACCTAATAACTTCTGGATGAGTCACCGTTAAAGGTCCACCAGACTTAATTTGGTTTCTAAATAATGGTAATACTGAACCGGCTGAATCAAGAACATTCCCAAATCTAACCATTGTAAATTTTGTTGAAGATTCTTTTGCTTCATTTAATCCTTGAAGAATAAGCTCAGAAAATCTTTTAGTAGCCCCCATAACATTTGTTGGGCGGACAGCTTTATCAGTACTAATTAAAACAAATAGTTCAACCTTATATTCAAGTGCTTTATTTGCCAGCCTGTAGGTCCCAACGATATTATTCCATACTCCATCGCATGGATTAGATTCAACCATTGGAACATGTTTATATGCAGCAGCATGGTATACAGTATCAATTTCATGATTTTTAAAAATTGCCTCCAATTTATACCTATTTTGTATTGATGCTAATACTGGAATAATTTTGCAATTTGTTTCGACTCCCTCTAACTTAGAATGAATAGAGTATAAATTAAACTCAGATTGTTCATAGAGAATAATCAAATTAGGCTGTAAGTCTAAAATTTGCTTGCAAAGTTCAGAACCGATAGATCCACCAGCTCCTGTAACTAAGACATTCTTTCCTTTTATATTTTTGTTAAGCAAAGAATCAATAGGCTGCATAGATGCCCTACCCAGTAAATCTTCAACCTGAACTTCCTTTATATGTTCTATTGTAACTTCACCATCAATTATATTCTCAATGCTTGGCAATTCCATAACACGGATAGGAAACTTGGACAGTCTATTTAGAATTTTCAATCTATGTGATTTACCCAATGATGGAATAGCAAGAAGAACAATCTTGATATTAAGGTTAGAGATTGTTTCCTCAATTTTTTTTGATGAAAATACTGGATTTGAGTTAATAATAGTACCATGTTTATTCTCATCATCATCAAACATAGCACATAGAATAAACTTGCTGCTTTCTTGAATACTTTCTGCAAGCATCACGCCTGCTTTTCCTGCACCAAAAATAGCAACTGTGACCCTTGAATTACTTGATCTTGAAAAGCTATAAATAAGAAAATGTGCGATATAGCGCAACCCAAGAATAAATATAGTTGATATAAAGCCATAAATGATAAAAATAGATCTTGGGGAAGATACCTCTCTACCCATCATCATCATAAAACTTAAAATCAACGTAGATAATGATATAGATTTTAAGACTGCAATAGCTGTCTTTATACCAATATGCTCAAGGACTGCACGATAAAGTCCAGTGACAACAAATAGCGGAATCGTAATTATGGGTAAAACAATAAAGAGCCAGTAATCTTGGGATATATAACTGATTGGCCAGATTATTTCAAATCGAAGAGAATATGATAAAAACAACGAAACATTCAAACAAATAATATCAAATATCAATAATATTAGCTGCTTTATTCGTCTATTATAATTTGACAAGCTAGTGAACAAGTTTTTTAAATAGTTCATAATAAACAAATTACATTATTCTATACAAGAAAACCTATTTTATCATAATATTAATTAATTAGACTTTAATTTAGATAAAATAATATTAATTACTCTACCCTGATCCTTTACGCTTAAATTTGATCCTGAAGGAAGGCATAATCCATTTTCAAATAAAAATCTTGAGATATCACCCCTATCCATACTTACATAGGGATAATCTTTGAATAATGGTTGCATATGCATAGGTTTCCAAACAGGTCTCGATTCAATACTCTCATTTTTCAAGGCTTTTATTATATCTAAATTTGTTATTCCTGTTTTATTAGGATCAATTAATAGAGTTGTAAGCCATCTATTCATTCTACCATATTCTGCCTCTTCCATGAATTCAATACCTTCAATATGAGATAAAGAATCAGCATAATTATTAAATATTTTTCTTCTATCTGAAACTCTTTGGTCTAACACCTGTAGTTGTCCTCGTCCAACTGCAGCTAACAAATTACTCATTATATAATTATACCCTAGCTCTTTATGTTCATAGTGTATAACAGGCTCTCTTGCCTGAGTAGATAAAAAACGAGCTTTATCAACTAATTCTTGATTATTAGAAACTAGCATACCACCACCAGAAGTAGTTATAATTTTATTACCATTAAATGATAAAATTCCTATACTACCAAAAGATCCACATTTTTTATCTTTATATTCTGAGCCAAGTGATTCAGCTGCATCCTCAATTACTATAACATTATTTTGCTTGCAAATTTCTATAATTACATCATAGTCAGCACTCTGGCCATATATGTCTACAGTTATTAAAGCCTTAGGATTATATTTTTTTATCGCGACACTAAGTTGCTCTGGATCTATCGTCCATGTTTTTTTAGATACATCTACGAAAATTGGAATTGCTTTTTCATATAAAATTGCATTTGCACTAGCTGCAAAAGTTAAGCTTGGACATAGAACGTGATCATTTTCTTTTACTCCTAGTACTTTTAGGGCTAAATGTAACGCAGCAGTACCAGAAGAGAGTGCGCAAGCTGCATTGACATTAAGATAATTAGAAATCTCATCTTCAAATTTATCTACATGAGGACCGAGCGGTGCTATCCAATTTGATTTGAATGCATCAGTAATTAGCTCAAGCTCTAATTCTGACATATGTGGAGGAGATAGGTAAATTCTTTCACTATTCATTGTTTTTTCCAAAAACTGTCCATATAATTATTTTTAAATCTAGCCAAAAAGACCATTTCTCAATATACTCTAAATTTAGCTTTACTTTATCAGGAAAAATTACATTTTTATTGTAAAAAACAGGATCACTTTGTTTTGATAATAATTCTTCCTCATTTTTATATTTTAAACTAGCGATACTCGTAATGCCAGGAAGAATATCTAAAACTCTCTTATCCTTTCCAGTTAATTGATCAGCAAATCCGGGTACATCTGGACGTGGACCAACAAAACTCATTTTTCCAAGAAGCACATTCCATAGTTGTGGAAGTTCATCAATTTTAGTTTTTCTGAAAAATCTACCAGATTTTGTAATTCGCATATCACCTAGCGTTGTAACTGTCGTATCTATTCTCATATTGGATTTCATTGTCTTTATTTTTATAATATTAAATAATTTTCCATTTTTTCCAACTCTCCTTTGAAAGAAAAAACCATTTGACCCAGTTTCAAATGATGCAATAATCCAAGCTAATAGAATTAACCCAGAGAACAAAATTAATCCTAATAGAGAAAATGTAATATCAAATAATCTTTTCATCTTATTATCTAAGGGTTTTGTATGCAATTTTTTTTAATTGAGGAGGGAGTATATTTACCAATAATACTAAAATAGCATAGATATAAGCATCTATACCAAAATTTAATTTTTCAACTACCTCTATTCTATTCTTATAATCAGAAAAAACTTTCTTGAAACTAGACCTTCTGCCAAAAAAGTCTGTTGATACTCTAACTTTTACTCCTATTATATCTATATTAGAAAACTTGCATCCCTTATCAAAACCGTGCATCCATAATAATGTATCTTCATTAGATATATGATTTTCTGTAGGGTAAAATCCAGCCTTTTCAAAAAAACTTTTTCTGAACATTGCTGTAACATGAGCTATAGGTACACGTTTTTTGAAAAGGTTAAGCATATTTTTATGTTCAAGTGGATACTTGACGACCTTTGAATAATTTATTCCATCTCCAAATTCTTCAATGTGAGTACCGACAACATCAATATCATTATTACTATTTAGAAACTCAAGTTGCTTTGAAAATCTATTTGAAAATGCAATATCATCAGTATCCATTCGTGCGATTACATTATGAGTACATTTTTTGATGCCTTCATTTAAAGCTGCACCTAAGCCAATATTTTCATTAAGCCGTATTATTCTAAATGGTAATCCTATATCTTTTTTCCACTTATTTATACATTCATACAAACTCTTTGTCAATGGCCCATCTTCAACTAAAATAATTTCATTAGGCTTACTTATCTGATCAATCCAAATACTTTTAATACATTGATCTAGATTATCAGATTTCTCTTTATGATAGATTGACATTAATACTGAAAAATTCATTGAACTAGTTAATTATCCTTAAAAATTCATTTATATATTTTTCTGAATCAGAATATTTTTGAATTCGCTCTTTGCTTAATTTTGAATACTTATTTCTAAGCTCCTCATTTTCTGCTAATTCTAACATCGCATCACTTAAATTATTGATATTATTTTTTTCAATTAAAATTCCATATTCACCACCATTAAGGATAGAATTTATTCCTGCCTTAAAATCATATGATATGATTGGGAGTTCTGCATACATGGCTTCTAAAATTACATTAGGGAATCCTTCATTTAAAGAAGAAAAAACAAAAATATCTGCAACATCCAAATAGTTATAAATATTTTTAACAGCACCTACAAATTGAACCTTATCATTGATTTTCAATGATAAACTTAAATCTTTTAATTTCTTTTCATTTGGGCCATTCCCTACAATCATTAATTTTACATTTTTATTCTTTATTTTTGAAAATGCATATAAAGTATCCTGCGTATTTTTTTCATCTGATAAACGACCAACTGTAATAAAAGTAATTACTTGATTATCTTTATCTAGAGGGCCGTGTTTATCAAATCCAATGGGGCTAAAAAGATTATTCAAAACTTCAATTTTAGAATTAATTTTATAGTCATTTCTAAGTGATTCCTTTATTTCTATATCATTTGGAATAACTAAATCAGCCTTATTAAATACATATCTTAGAAAATATTTCATATAGCAATTTCTTTTCCCAAAATAATCTTTTGAATAGCGTCGCTCTGATGTAATTGCTTTATGTTTAAATGTTTTTTTAAGTAGAACATTTAATAGGTTCGAATAATCATGGAATGACATGATTTTATTTATATTTTTACCTTTAATCATTCTCTTAATTCTATACAATGTCAATGGGGTTAAGAGTAATTTTTTTATGGGGGTGAAATTGGTTTCATATATGTATTCAACATCAATATCTGGAGGAATTTGATATAAATTATCTACAACCCTTGGATTTGTCTTTCCTCCATCTATAACAATAATAGATAACTTATAACTTGAATATTCATTCATTAGTTTTGCTAGTACTACAGCACTTTTTTCACTCCCACCATGAGCTAAAGTATCTAAAATAAATAACAAAATTATTTTCTCCTTACAATAAATAAATATAAAAATGAATACAATCTTGAGATTAATTTACCATAGACTTTATCTAATGAAGAGCTAGTATTTATATTTAACCCCTTGATGTCATATTTATCTATCATAACTGATAATGATGCAAGCCAAATTAAAAGCTGATCAATTCTATTAGTTCTATTACTACCATATTTTTTATTGATTGTAATTATATTTTTCAATGAATCCATATTAAATATATTTAATCTTTCTAAGTTTCCATTAAATACTAGAGAATCTATATAATCATGCAGGTCCTTTCTTATCCACATTCCATAATTATGATATTCTGATGAATAATTATCTTGCACCGGCCCATCTGACAAATATACTTTTCCTGTCCTTGCCCAAGGGATGGCTAGTAATCTCGAATCAATTTCATTTAATAAGTTATAGTACATCCGATCATTTCTATATTTTAGATTTGTACTAAAAACATAATTATAAACATTAGGTGAAGTGAACACTTGTTGAACTTCAATTTTCTCATTTATTATTGAAAAACAGGGGTTAAGTTCATTCCTCATATAATGTATTTGTTCTTCCAGCTCAAACCTTAATATTTTATTAGAGGTTGGGAATAAATTGTAATACTTATATATATCATTTTTCATGTTTTCAATAGAATCTTTAAATATCTGATTTTTTAACAAAAAAAACTTATTTGAAATATTTTTACGAATTGATTTAAGATTAGAAGCATGTACTCCTGAATATTCAGCTCTTCCTATACTATCACCAAAACTAGCCGCTAGTATGATATCTAAATCCGTCTGCTTTGATACATCTTTCATTGCGTGTAGATGTACAGCTGAAAACATGCATCCATAATTAGCTGCAATATCTATATTTTCTTTTAATAATGTAGGTGTAATATCAAATTGCTTAAACTCCCAATTATATAATTCGCATATACGCTTGGCATACAATATATCCCTAGAATTATTCATACCCCATGTTAAACCTCTGACTTTAACTTCCAAACTTTCATCTTTTATTATTTTATTTAAAATAGCAGCAACAACCCTACTATCCATACCTCCAGTTAATAAAATTCCAATATTTTTTTTTCCAGCTATATAGGATTTAATTTCTTTTTGCGAACGATCTAAAAAACCAACCATGAAATCTGTTTCAGATTTAATATTATTATTTACAATAGATAGTTTATCATGAATCCATTGTTGATTTTCAATTTTTGAAAGCCAAGGTATTGACATTAATCTTTTAATTGCTGTTCTATCCCCAAAAAAATAAAATCTATTTATAAATTCTGTTATAGCCACAGGATCAATACTTCTTTCATCAATAAGATTTATTGAATCTTTAAAACTGCTTATTAGAGATATTTCATTTTTTTTAAAAAAATAAAATTTTTTTGAGAATCCTAAATGATTATAATTATTAAATGTTTTATCCATCTGTATTTATATCAATGAGTGAAAGTATATATATAAGATATGCATATTTATTCATATACAATAATTGTCCGCTTAGATCAGCCATTGCAAAGCTTAAAAAGAAACAGAATTGAAATAAATAAACTAATTGATATGTATTAATATATTTATTCCAATTATTCCTAAAAATTTTATGCAAAAATGAAAAGAAAAGAAAAACTCCTATAAATCCTAATTCTATCCAATAATGTAGTATAATATTATGTGACATATGCCCATAAAAGTATCTATCATACAAACCAATATTTGTACAAAAACCATGACCAAACAAAATAGACCTTTGAATTAACTGCAAACCTTGCTCCCAAACTTCATATCTACCAGAAAAACCTTGGCCAGAAAATACGTTAATATCTAAAGCCTGTGATAAAAACTCTAGGTTAATAAAATTAGATATAGATAAATATATTATTGAAAAAAACATAAATAGGTAAGCAACTGACTTAATATTCATCTTCTTATAATCTAATATAAAGAAAAGCATTGAAAAAAGGATAGATAGACTCACTGCCCTTGAATATATTAAAAATGGAACTAATAATAAAATGACTGACAATAAGAGTGAGTATTTACTTTTATTTTCAAAGTATGACAGGAAGTTTGCACCAGATAAAATAACAGAAATAGTAGAAACTGCGTTAGGATTTATAGATGAAAATGCCACAGATGATTTAAATGAAGCATAATTTTTTATAAGTTCGGCATTAATTAAAATAGATTGATAATTAAAGTATAGCATAACTATATATATCGCACCTCCAATAAATGCCCCTCGATAAAAAAAGTCTCTATTCCTTTTAAATTTCAATAAATAAGGCAATATAATTAAAAAGGGTATTGATCCTATTGATCGTATTAATTCATATGAACTGATTAGCTCTGAAGATGAAAAAAGGACTACAACTAAAAGTGAGATAGAAGAATATAAAATTAATAATAACTGAATTTTATAAAGTTTGATTATATAAGTTATCTGATATTGTATTGTACCTAGATTAATCAAAAATAATAAATATATGATTATATCATTAACTCTCAAATTAATTGGGCCAAGATTAATTCCAAGATCAGGTAAAGCAAAAAATATCAAAAATAAAGTTAATAAAATTCTATTCATTTTTATTTATTCCGTGTACATCTTTTGAATTTTAGACCTTACTATTGAAAATTCTGAATTCTTTGAAATCCAATCATATGCATTGGAACTTATAGATAAAGTATCAATATTATGATTAATAGCTTTTTGTAAAATATCAGTCCAGGAGCTAATTTGATTATTATTAATAAGGATTCCTCTATTTTCCCCCAACAAGAAATCTGTGACTCCTGGAATATTATTAGCAATAATTGGAATTCCAAAGGACATCGCTTCTAAAACTACATTAGGTAGCCCCTCCCTATTGCTGGGGAATATAAAATAATCAGATGAAAGGTACTTTTCCATTATAAAATCAAAATCTACTTCGTCATATTCTATTATATTTTTTTTATTAATAGAATCTAACATTGTATTTATCTTTATATCATTTCCTCTAGGACCACAGAGCATTAAATTTGCTTCAATATTATGATTATTCCATATATCCAGTAATACATCAATCCCTTTTCGTTCATTTAAGACTCCTACGAATAAAAAGTCCAAGCGGTTTTTATCTTTTTTGTATTCTTCTCTTTTTGAAGAGAGTAAATCATAGCTATTAAACTTCACATTAACTGGATTAGTTATAAAATATAAATTTTTCTTATCCCAATTAGAATATTTGATGCAAATATCATATATTTCTTTACTGATTATCCAATGACGAGCATTTTTTAGATTTCTTATAATGGATCTCCCCATAATACTTTTTGATAGTTTCCTAGGGTCATCATCTCCAACTGCTGTTATTTTATTGATAATTTTTTTAGAAAAGAATTTTGATATTTTAATACTTGGAAATGAAACAATACCAACACCAATAAAGCATATGACATCATAATCATTATTTCTAAAGTTATAAACTGCAGAAGAAATTGAAAAATATATTTTACCAAGAATATTCATATAACCATTTTTTTTAAAAAATTTACCTCCTCCTCTTATTATTTTATACTTATCTCTTTCTTCAATTCTTTCAAGTCCTTTTTTATAGGCTGTTATTACTTCTAATGAAAATTTATTATGGTCTAGCGAATACATTAACTTTTCTAAAGACTTTCCTGCACCAGAATATATTGGATCATAATGTGATATATAGTATCTAATTTTAGTTTTCAATTTCAACTCTAATTATATCAATAAGTAAATTAGGATCCTTTATTCTGTGTATATATTGAGAATAATCACCTGTTTTTTTTTCAATTAAGTCTATTCCTCGATTAAATTGATTATACCTATCTAACAAATCTTTTTCTGAAAAATACTTAAATCTAAATGGAAGTCCATCCTTCCTCTTAGTCGCATTTTCAATAGACTGGTCTATTGATACATCAAGAATTATTAATTTGGATGGAATAAATTCTTTACCCATAACAACTAATAATAAATTTAGTAACTTCATATTAAGATTTGATTTTCTATAAAATAGGATGGAAAGTAATCTTTGATGGATTCCTTCATCTAGAAGAATATCTTTATCATGTAATTTTTTTTTTATAATATAAATTTTCATTATATCCTTTATACCTAATAAAAGAGTATAATTTTTTTTTATATTCCAGTTTATGTTACAAAGAAAGGATATAAATAATAAAATAACAAAAGAAAAGTTATTATATATAAATTCCACAATATCTCTATAATACAATCTCCTTTCTAATATATCATTTCGTGTTAAAAAATTGTATTTTTTTGAGATTAAATAATCTTGATAATAAGTTTTTCCACTTCCTGGTAGTCCTATAAACTCAATTAGCATAATCTGTTTAGGATTTCTGTTTTTATGTTTCTGGTAACTTTTTCTAAAGAATCATTCCCATCGATATGAATAAAATATTGTTTGCTATCAACATATATTTTCACTCGTTTATATTTATCCTTAATTTTATTAAATGTCAAATCATCCATACTGCGTCGTTGTCTTATTATATTAGGGTCTGTATCTATAAATATATTTATATCAGCTGGAGCAAATAGATTATATTTTCTTTCTAGTTTATTTTTAAAATAGCTTAAAGTCTTGCTTCCTTTAATTATATCAATATAAGAGCTATGATAAAAACACTGAGGGTAGTCAATAGTATTTTTTAGAGGATATCTCTCATAGAACGCTATCATCCCATTATTCTTATCATAAATTGATTTTAAATATTTATTTTTCCTATCTAGGTATCCTGCATATTCAGATAAAATTTGTCCAAAAATATTTATTTTTTTCCCTAAGTTATTTTTAAATATGAATTTTATAGCTCTAGGAAAATAACTAATAAAAATAATAATTCGTGCAATAAATGAATAAGATCTTTTATTGAATCCTAAATAGTACTTTCTTGCAGATAATTTACTCCTTAGTTCTTTAATTATCTTATTTACAACTGTAGTCTTTCCAGAGCCATCACACCCAACGACAGCTATACTTAAGCCACCTTGTATGGGATGTTTAGAATTATTCCGTCCTAAGATAGCATAAAGATTTAAATATTTTCTTATAAATGGTATTAAGTAAAGTCCATAGCTCTTGATCCTTCGATAAGGGTAAAGAACATGTCTTAATCTTCTAAGTTGATATATATTTGATAGGGGTTCTTTATAAAAGTCGTTTGCGAAATAATTTTTGATCCTACCATTACCGTTCAACTTTATATCTATTTTTTCTGCATTAATCTTTACCTGGCCATCATTACACTTCGATAGCAAATATTTATATTCATCAAGCTCAGATAATTTTGATTTTAAAATTTTACTGTAAAATAATTTTATTAAATTATACTTTATTGATATTCTAAGAAGTAAAGTTATGATATCAATATTTGGGTCAATAATAAATGTATCATATCTATCATGTTTTACTGAATTCTGTAAATAAAAATTTTCTAAAGGAAGAATTATTTCTTTTGCATTCTTCTTACCCATAATAAGTTTATAATGTAAATGCAAATGATAGTAACGCCCATTTTTATCATCAATAAGTAAATAATCATTCATAGAGGGATAGGTCATCCACAATCTTGGTTTAATATTAATTATATTAAATTCTGATAATATTTGATTGAATTTTGAAATTGAGTTCACATCTATCAATAAATCAATATCTGTAGATCCTTCATAAACTCTATCCATCTTATCAATACTTTTCCAATGACAGTATAATATTGATTCTTTGCTTAATCTATTAAAAAATTGATTTAACAATTTTGTAACCCTCTAAAAATATCTATAATTTTTAGATTATTTTTATTTTTGAATTTATATAACATAATGCCCCCATATATAAAATATGATACACTTGATGAAATTGCAGCACCTACAATACCATAAATAGGAATTAAAATTAAGCATAAAAAAATATTAAATGTTAAACTAATAACTGAGGTTTTATATAATTCTTCAGGAATCCCAATAGATTTAAAAAAAGCATTTATGCATGGAGATGGGAATTTTATCAATGATCCGATTAATAGAATAATTAGAGGAAAATAAGCTGATTTAAATTCATCGCCATAAATATTAACAATTAAAAATGAACCAACTAGGTACATAATAATAAAAAACAATAAAGCTAGACATAAAGATATTCTATAATACCTAATAGTTAAATTAACTCTCAAATTTTCTTCATTATTTTCTAATTTTACTAAATTAGGTAGTAAAACTGTAGAAATCGAGGATTGTATGACAGTTTGAAAAATTAGTGAAAAACTTAAAACTATGGAATAGATTCCGACATCAGATAAGCTTAAGAAGTATCCAACAATCAATAAATCAAATTTTCCTTCAGATAGATTTAATATTTTAAAAAAATGTACTTTATAGCTATATTTGATTATCTTCAACAGTGATGTTGCTTTTGATCCCAGTGGTAAATTCTTTCTAATATATATATACTGAAAAAATAAAGTTGATGCTTCTGCAACTAAATAGACCCATATAATTTCTATTGGGGTTTTATCTAAAAAAACAAGCATTATAATCCCAACCATAAGTAATATAACCTTGATAATTTCAAATAAATTAAATAAATAGAATTTAAGCATCGCCCTTAATGAAGATTGAAAAATTGATCTAAATAATATTGCACACATAAATAAAAATTGCGGTATATAATTATAACCATAGATAAATGGGTGTGGATCAATTTCTACAAAAAAATAAATAAATGTAAATACTGCAGAAAAAATTGGAAAAAATAATATAGATATTCTTATAATTAATTCATCAAATGTACTACGATTTATCTTATTTTTTCCAATGTAGTATAAAAATCCCTCTTCAAGTGATAAACTTAAATAGATAGAAGTCATAGTAGGAATTAATACAAGCATCGTAACAAGTCCCTTACCTGATGTCCCAAAAGTACGACTAATTATCACTCCAACAAGGAAAACGATAAAAAGTGAAGTCACTTTAATCGTGGATGTTCCTATTATTGTTTTAAACACTTTATTATCTTTGCAGGTATCCAACCACAAATGCAAGAATTAGGAATATCTTTTGTGACAATTGAATTTGAAGCAACTACACTAAACTTGCCAACTTTGATACCTTTATTTAACTGGACTTTTGTACCCAACCAATCACCTTCCTCTATTTAAATGGAAAACTATCATAATATTCTGTTGAAGCTTTTTCTTTTAGATTATATTGATGATTATGAACTATGATATTACAGGAGGATGCAATTAATATATCTCTATCTAATTTAATAGATTTAAAAATAGAACATATTGGGGAAATACATATTGCAGAAATTCTAACACATATTAAAAATATTTTTTTACAAAAGTTTCTCATTGTATTTTTTATACCAAGAAATGAATTCTTGTACCCCTATATTTATATTTGTAGTTGGTTTATAACCAAGCATTTGTTCTGATTTTTCTATATCAGCAAAAGTCTTTTCAACATCTCCTGGTTGAATTGGACAATAATTTATTATAGCTTGTTTATTGAGATTTTTTTCAATCAATGAAACAACATCCATAAGGTTTTCACTATTACTGTTTCCAAGGTTAAAAACTTCACATGAATAATTTTTTTCAATAGATAGTTTCACTCCATTTATAATATCATCAATATATGTAAAGTCTCTTTGCATCTTGCCATTATTATAAACATCAATTGCTTTAGAAGCTGAAATTTTGTCTGCAAATATATACATAGCCATATCTGGCCTTCCCCATGGTCCATAAACAGTAAAAAAACGTAATCCAGTTGTATGTAAATCATATAAATGAGAATAGGAGTAAGCGATTAATTCATTTGCCTTTTTTGTTGCAGCATAAAGTGATATTGGCTTATCTACTCTATCATCTACACTAAATGGTAATTTTTGATTTCCACCATATACAGATGAGCTTGATGCATAAATTAGACCTTCAGTCCCAAAATGTCTACATAGCTCAAGGATATTAACAAAGCCAACCAAATTTGAGCCAACGTACGCAAAAGGATTTTCGATGCTATACCTAACACCAGCCTGAGCTGCTAAATTTATGACTTTGCATGGATTAAACTTCTCGAATACACTCTTCAATTCATCAAAATTTTCAATATCAATACACCCAAATTTAAAATTTCTATAATTATTAAGTATATCTAATCTGGCATTTTTTAAATTCACATCATAATAATCATTAATATTATCAATACCATATACTTCAAAACCATCATCTAATAATGATCTAGATAAATGAAATCCAATAAAACCAGCAGCCCCTGTCACTAAAATTCTTTTGTTCATCTATTTATATGTCTTCATTATAATCTACCATCAACAATATCTCTCCCTACAAAATTCTTAACATCATAAATAACTGAATTATCAGATTTCAAAGTAGTTAAATCAATTTTAGAAAAAATATCATGTGGAACAGCTAATATGATTAAATTGTATTTTCTATTATTCAGATTATCTAAAAGATTAATCCCATATATTTCCTGAACTTCTTCTTTATCTGCATTAGGGTCATATACATCGATATTAATTTTATTTTCTACTAATTTATCTATGATATCTACTACCTTTGTGTTTCTAATATCAGGACAATTCTCTTTAAATGTAATTCCTAAAATCAAAGCATTAGAATCATTGATGGGAATATTTTTATTATTCATTATTTCTATAGCTTCTGATGCTATAAAAGATCCCATAGAATTATTCAATTTTCTACCTGCTAGGATAATTTCTGGATTATATCCAAGTTCTTCAGCTTTACTTGATAAGTAATAGGGGTCAACTCCAATACAATGTCCACCAACAAGACCAGGAGTAAATTGTAAGAAATTCCATTTTGTTGAAGCTGCTGCTAGAACATCATTAGTATCAATTTCCATTTTGCTAAAAATTTTTGATAGTTCATTTATAAAAGCAATATTAATATCTCTTTGTGCATTTTCAATAACTTTAGCTGCCTCTGCAACTTTAATTGAAGAGGCCCTGTAGGTTCCAGCTATTATTATTGACTTATATATTTCATCAACTAAATCTGAAGTTGGAGCATTTGATCCAGCAGTAACTTTTACTATTTTTGTTATTGTTCTATTTTTATCTCCAGGATTAATTCTTTCTGGTGAATATCCACAATAAAAATCCTTATTAAATACAAGTTCTGATTCTTTCTCAAGAATTGGAACACAAAAATCTTCTACACAACCTGGAAATACAGTAGATTCATATATTATTGTAGCTCCAGGTTCAATGAAACCACCGACCATTTTAGTTGCTAAGCTCAAAGGATTTAAATTAGGTCTATTACTCTTATCAACTGGAGTTGGAACTGTTATAATGTAAATATCATATCCTTTAAGTTTATCAGGATTATCAGTTAATGCTGGTTTTACATCTACTATATATTTTTTTGCAACTTCTCCAGTACTATCATATCCTGAATTCAACTCTTTTATTCTAGATGATTTTATGTCAAATCCAACTGTCGTATATTTCTTAGAAAGCTCTATTAGAAGGGGAAAACCTACATATCCTAAACCAATTACAGCAATTTTGTTCTTAGTAATATCCTCTATTACATTAGAATTCAATATTATTTATCTCCATAATAATATTGATAATAATTGTAATAATATCCACCGCCATAACTAGTTGTTTCATCTACTGCGTTTAGGACTATCCCACTAATGGGGGCATTCGCTTGCTTGAGGAGCTCGATTGATCGTTTGAGACCTAATTTATCTGTTTTCATTGCACGAACAACTAGGAAAAATTGATCAACAAATTTCATGCTAACCAATGTATCTGTTACAGCTAAAAGTGGAGGGGAATCTAATAGTATAACATCGTAAACTTTTTTTAACTCATCTAGTAATTCAACCATTCGTTCAGATGCAAGCATTTCTGATGGATTTGGAGGTATGATACCAGATGTGATAATAGATAAATTATCAATACTAGTTTCAGAAATAATTTTAGTAAAATTGTTCTCATTCCCTGAAAGATATTTTGTAAGACCAGGGTCTTTTTCAATAGAAAATATCTTATTTATTATAGGTTTTCGCAGATCAGTATCAATTAAAATAGTCTTTTTCCCAAGATCTGCATATGCAATAGCAAGATTTGCTATCGTCGTAGTCTTGCCCTCACCTGGCCCTGTTGAGCTAATAAGTATAACTTTATTCTCATTATTTTGTTTGTCATACATTAAGCTTGTTCTTAAACCTCTATATGCTTCAGATACAGGTGACTTTGGGTCCTCATGCGTGAGCAATCTTCTTTCAACTTTTTCAGCATTACCAATTTTAATTTGATATTTTTTTGTTTTTTTGTTTTTCTTATCTCTACCCATTGATGGGATTATAGCTAAAATGGGAAAACCATAAGATTCAATCTCATCTAGTGATTTGACTGTTCTATCAAAATGCTCAATTAGGAATGCTAACATTATACTTATAATCAAACTTAGAATAAGTCCTGCTAGAAAATTTAACTTCATATTAGGAGAGACTCTACTAGTACTCACTCTTGCTTCATCAATAATACGTATGCTTCCAACTTGCGAGGCCTCATTAATTCTTGTCTCTTCAAGTTTTTGCCTCATTAATGAATATGTTTCACTGTGAATATTTAAATCTCTACTTAGTCTCGCAAATTCTAATATCTTTTGGGGTAAAGATGATAAGTCTTGATCGTATTCAGAAACTAATTTTTCTAATTCATTTACCTTTGACTCTATCATAGCTGAAATTGCAGTTATATTAATCACAGAATCCATTAAAGATTGTCTGTATTTTATTGGGTCTGCAACAGATATCCCTTGAGATATAAGAGTCCTAGTTTCTAGTTCTAACTGATTTTTTAATTTTTCTAATTTATCCTCAATGCTATTAACGACTGGATGACCTTCTCCTTGCTGACTTACAGCAGTAATTAATTCAGCTTCTTTTAAAGCAATTTCATTTTTTAATGCATAGAGTCTATGGTTTATTGTATTAGAAACTCCGTCAATAAGTTTTTTTTCTTCATCTGTTAATTGACTTTCTATGTATTTTTTTCTTTCAAAAAGGATATTGCCCTCAGACTTTAAATTATATAACTTTGATTCTGCACTAATAAGGTTTTCTAATAATAACTTAGAATTCTCATCTATTGTGAAAATTTGCTCTTTTTCTTGGAATTTTTTTAAAAGGTTCTCAGAGTCAAGTAGTTCAACCTTTTTCTTATCTATTTGATCTACAAGAAAAGACTTGAGATGAGACATTTCTCCTGTATTCCATGCTAAATCTAGTTTCTTATATTCATCTACAATTGTATTGGCAATAAGAGCGGCTTCGATAGGGTCAATGGTTGAAAAAGAGATTTCAATCATATCTGTGTTTTTTTGATTTTTTATTGACATCCCATTTCTTAATTTTCTTATATATTTCACTAATGCAGATTTATCTGAACTTTTAATTTCTGTTGCATTAACTAGTATGTCATCAAAATAAAATAAATTGCGAAGCCAATTAGACTGATAAGGCCTTGTACCAAGAAGGAATAAATTATTTTTATACTCAGAGTTAATTAAATTAATTATAGTCTTTTCTGAAACTGTCCAAGATCCTATTATCTCCATCTCATTAGAAAGAAAATTCTTTTCTTGTACCATTGATGTTTGGAAGATATCAGTAGTAGGAGCTGAAGATGGATCTTCAACCATAACTAGTGATGTAGATTTATATATGGGTCTAAGGGATAAAGTATAAATTATACATACAGAAAGAATTAATATAGATACTGATAGGACAAACTTTAGTCTTTTTTTAAGAATAAAGTAAAATTCTTTAAGTGAAATTTGATTCTCTTCTAAATTTTCCATAATTATTTATTTATATTCCTAGGTTACTATTAATTACATAACGCTTATTGTTAAATAAATATTTAAAATCTGTAAGACAGAATTAATAATATTTGATTTTGAAAATAAATAAGAACCTACTGTTTGCTTTACATAAATCGTATCATTTGGACCAAATTTATAATTGTTAGGCAAATCCCCAGTATCTAAATATGCTTTTAAATCAATATGAACTTTGCCAGAATCTTTTGTATAAATTGCCACTCGGTTCATTTTTGCCCCTGGGAGAATTCCTCCTGCCTGAGATAGGATCGTAATAATATCTGAATTCTCATTCACTAAATAAGCTCCAGGTCTAGCTACATGGCCAATAATATTTATATTTATATATACATTCCCAACTTCATCTGTAACGTATTCTTGATTTGGGATTCCATTTAAATTTGAACAGAAAGCAGAGCTAATCGGCAATGCCATTACTAGTAATAAATAAATAAATAATCGCTTAATATTAATAAAAAAACTCCTTTTTATAAATTTAAAATAAAAATAAACAGCTGTTATTTAAAGTAATACTTTAAAGCTTAAAAATATACACATTATTCTATTTATATTTATAATATTTTTTTTAAGAAGGAAGACAATTAGTTAATCAGTTGATTTTCCTATTAACCTGGATAAAAATCCAGTTTTTTTAAATTTAATAATTTCAGGAATTTCAATGGCCTTACCATCAATAAGGTTTCGAGGGTTATCTAGTATAAGTGGAGTAATATCATAATCAATAATTTTTTGAGCTTGTTTTACAGAATCTTTAAGACAAAAATTCCTTTTCCCTATACCATGAGAATCTGATCCTATAATATGTACCATATTTTTTTTCAACATAATTTCAGCCAAGGTTTTACATTTTTTCCCAAAATGGCCTAATATGCTACCCGCATCAATCTGTATTAAACATCCTGAATTAATTAGCTTCTCAATAATTTCAATATTATTTTGAATAGGTCTATATCTTTCTGGATGTGCAATAATTGGTGTTACTCCTGATATTTTTAAATCATACAAATGTTTTTCATACCCCTTTGGCATCATAAAAGTTTGAAACTCTATTAGCATGTATTTTCCATTTCCGAAAGTAGTCAATGGATTATCAATAATATCTAATAGATTAAAATTGAAAAAAACTTCAGCTCCTAAGTGAATATTAATATTAATATTTT